>CAZCPK010000347.1:0-4707 GCA_964500755.1 uncultured Anaerolineales bacterium | reverse complement strand
TCTGGAGAACCAGGCCAACCGGCCGGTGTACAAGCAGCTTGAGCCGTTTGGCGACCGGCGCGCGGCAGACCTTTCCGGGGGGATGAAGCAAAAACTCGCACTGTCCTGCGCCCTCGTCCACCGCCCGGAGCACCGCCTGCTTGGCTTTGATGCGGGGACCGGGGATGGAGCGCACGCGCGCGCCGTAGACCCCGATCTGCGCCTGTTTTGCGGGGGAAGCGTAGGCCGGAACGAAGACGTCGGCCCGCATCCCGGCGCGTCCGGCGTAGGCCGCGACCGAGGCTCCGGCGTTACCGGACGAATCTTCGGCAACGTGCGTGACGCCCTGATGTGCCAGGATGTTGATCATCACCGCCGTGCCACGGTCCTTGAAGGACCCCGTCGGCGCGAAGTACTCCGGCTTGACCTGGATCTCACGCCCGTCGACGGCATGGGGCAACAGCGGCGTCCACCCCGCGCCCAACCGTACGGCGGGCGCGTCGAAGGGCAGCCCCAGCAGCCGGCGGTAGCGCCAGAGCGAGGCGTCAGTGGTCCCGATAAGCTCAGGATCAAAATCAGCGCGCGGCTCAAATTCCCAGGCGCCGCCACACTCACAGCGGAAATCCTCGGGCGTCAGTACGGATTCGGCGCCGCAATCCGGACAGAAAACCTGCATCGTTCACGTCACCTCGTTGACTATACATGATGTTCTGAACCTCGTCGAATCGCAAAAGGTCGCGGGTGAGGGCCCACTGCGCCCCCCCACCCATCGTAGTCCAACGCAGCCGCGTCTCTCAGAGCATAGATGAAAATTATCTCGACCAGACCTCCGAGGTCTAAACATCGCTCTTCTAAAGGAGAAACGGCTGGTTAAGAACGGCACGTCAACTCAAAACTCCCTTTTCGAGACCTCGGAGATCTCCACCTTACAATTTTCAAATGGTTTTTCAGGCGCTGTAGAAGGCCGCGAGTACCTGGCGCATGTAGAGATGATCGGAGACGCCACCCAACTCGCGGATGGAGTGCATGCCCAGCAGCGGATTCCCGACGTCCAACGCCGGGAGGTCCAGATGCGTGGACGCGATCGGCCCGATGGTGGAACCGCCCCGCATGTCCGAGCGGTTGACGAAGGTCTGTACGGGCACGCCGGCGGCGGCGCAGAGCGTACGGAAGGCCGCCGCCGACGTGCTGTCGTTGGTGTAGCGCTGATTCGCCGAGAGCTTGATCACCGGCCCCCCGTTGAGCACCGGGCGATTGGTGGGATCGTGCTTGTCGGGCGCGTTGGGATGAAGGCCGTGGCTCATATCCGCCGAGATCAGGAAAGAGCCGGCGACGGCGCGGAAGTAGTCCTCGCGGTCCCCACCCAGCGCGGTGACGATACGCTCCAGCACGATGCGGAGCCACGGCGAGGCCGCCCCCTGCTTCGTACGACTGCCGACCTCCTCATTATCGTAGCAGACCAACACCTGCGACGCGGCGCTCGCGGGCGCGTCCAGGAATGCGGCGAGGCCGGCGTGGACCATCGCCAGGTCGTCGAGGCGAGTACAGGCGACGAATTCATCGTTGAGCCCCACGATGCGGCCCCGCTCCCCATCGTGCAGGAAGAGGTCGAAGTCGACGATATCGTCAGCGTCCACGTCCAGGCGCTCCGCCAGCAGCTTGACCAGGAAGCCGTCCTTCTCGAACTCCTCGCTGACCGTCGCCAGCAGCGGCAGGAGATCCTTCTGCTTGTTGAGCTCCAGCCCCTCGTTGACCTTGCGGTTCAGGTGAATCGACTGGTTGGGAATGACCACGGCGGCATCCAGCGCCACCCGCCGCACCCCGGGGCGCAGGGCGTCAGCGCCGTTCAGCGCCACGCGCCCGGCGATGCCCAGCGGGCGGTCCAGCCAGGTGTTGAGGATCGGACCGCCGTAGGTCTCGGTATTCAGGCGCAGGTAAGCGTCCTCGACCACCATCTCCGGCGCCGGCTTGACGCGGAACGCCGGGGAGTCCGTATGCCCGGCGACGAGCCGGAATCCGGCATCCCCAACGTCGCCCGCGCCCACCACAAAGGCGATCAGCGCGGAGTCGTTACGGGTCACGACGTACTTCCCGCCGCGCTCCAGGTCCCAGCGCTGGGTCAACGAGAGCGTCTGAAATCCCGCCTCACGCAAGGCCTTCACGCTATTGGCGACCACGTGAAACGCCGTGGGGCTCTCGTGGATGAAGTCGATCAACTCGTTAGCAAATGCACGTGCTTCCATCAAGGTCGTGCTCCTCTCAACTGAAAATGCGTACCGTCCAGAGAATACCTATATCCTAATCATCAGCAAGCTGACATTGCGTCAGGTGCAACGTACCTTCGAAAGCGTAGAATGACCAGCTCATGCATTCTCACTCGGAGACTGATCCAGCATAACCGGACAAGCGTAGGTGCGTTGCACCTTCTGACAACCTCAAATCAACAAACCGTCTATTCCTACTTTAACAGCCTTCTGGAGATATTTCTATGGACAAAACTCAGCTCGTCCGTCGCACAACGTCCTCAAGCGGCGGACAAAAGGCCATTTGCGTACTCCTTAAAACATGTTAAGCTATCTAGGTGTAAATTTAATAATGAAGCATCTCCGAGTCACGCACCTAAGGCCTTGGGGTTAAGGTGTGTGACCGGTAGGGTAGGATCGGAAACGGCCCTACCTCCCAGCCTCGGAAAGGAGATGCGCCGAACGCAAGGCACAAAAGCCGCGGCGTCCTTTCCTGGGCGCCGCTTTTCCTTTGTAGATCACACGAATACGTTCATGCGGAAAGGAACTCCGTCCATGAAAGAAAAACGCTATTATCTCTCCACCCGCGACCTGCTGATGATGGCGGCGCTGGCGGCCCTAGGCGGCGTGACCAGCACCTACATCAACGCCGTCGGTGACTTCGTACAATCGATCCTCGGCTTCGCCGGGACCACGCAGTGGGCCGCCGGCCTCCACGTGCTCTGGCTGACGTTAGCCGTCGGCCTGACCGGCAAACTGGGCGCGGGGACGTTCACCGGCCTGCTCAAGGGCGCCATCGAGCTGCTCAGCGGCAACACCCACGGCCTGCTGGTCGTCCTCGTCGATCTCGTCGCCGGTCTGCTGGTCGACGTCGGCTTCCTTCCGTTTCGCGACAAGGACCGACTCCCGGCCTACGCGCTGGCGGGTGGGCTGGCCTCCGCCTCCAACGTCTTCGTCTTCCAGCTCTTCGCCTCGCTCCCCCAGGATATCCTGGCAGTGAGCGCTATAGCGTTAGTCGGCGGAGTCGCCGGGCTCTCCGGCGTGCTCTTCGCCGGCCTGCTGGCCTACGGACTGGTGCGCGCGCTGCGCCGCGCCGGCGTCGTCAAGGATCAGCCGGAGCCGAAACTCTCGCGCCGCAGTTACCTCATCGCGCTACTGATCACCGCCGTCCTCATCGCCGTCTTCGGCGTCTACCTCAGCAGTGCGCTCCAGGGTCCGACGACAATCGAGATCAACGGCGCCGTGACCGAACCCTACGTCTACCCGGAGACTCACGGCGACGTCGAGACCGTCACAGCGGAGGGCACGCTCCGCGACGTCACCCGCAGCTACACCGGCGTCCCGCTGGCGGCGCTGATCGACCGCGCGCAGCCCGCCGCCAACGCCGAGATGGTCCTGGTCAAGGCCGCCGACGGCTACGCGTTCTTCATCACCAGGGAGGAGATCCGCACCAACGACGCCCTCTTATTGGCTCCCGAGGGCAGCGGCGACGAACGCGCGTACAACGTCGTCGGCGCGGAGAACAGCAAGGCGTGGGTGCGCAACGTCAGCGAGATCACCGTGGTCGGCGGCGCGACGTTAGAGATCACCGGCGCGCTGGAAGCGCCAGAGCCCTACGACCCTGAGGCGTGGCAGTTCGAAATGGACGCCGCCTCCCTGGACCTGGACGACGGTCCCCAGAAGGTCCAGGGCGTGCCGCTGGGCAAGGTGCTGGCGAGCCTATCCCCCACCGCCGACGCTGCCACAGTTGTGCTCCACACGCCCGACGGCACCGAAGCCCTCGCCCTTGACGACGTCCTGGGCAGCGACGAGATCCGCATCTTCACCGTCATCCGCGAGGACGGCGTCGACTTCGCCGTGGCGCGCATGAACGGCGACGTCATCGCCCAGCACGTCAAGAGAATCGAGGTGCAATGAGCAAGCGACGTGATAAAAATATGGAGCCATCAGCCACCCAGCATCCAGCATCGAGCATCCAGCATCGAGTATCGAGCATCCAGCATCCAGTAACCAGCAACCATGATCTCAGTCCGTAATTTTTCCTTCCGCTTCCGGGGCAGCGACCGCGACGCGCTGCACGACATCAGCCTGGAGATTCCGGCCGGAGCCTTCGTCGTGGTGACCGGGCCGTCGGGCTGCGGCAAATCGACGCTGGCGCTGGCGTTGGGCGGCTACCTCTTCAACCAGTACGACGGCGACGCGACGGGCACGGTGGCCGTCGCCGACGTGGACGTGCGCGAGCGCCCCATCTACGACGTCGCCGAGGTCGTCGGCCTGGTGCAGCAGAATCCCGAGGCGCAGTTCTGCACGCTCACCGTGCAGGACGAGGTGGCCTTTGGGCTGGAGAACCGCCGCCTGCCGCCCGCCAAGATCCGCGAGCGCATCGACTGGGCGCTGAGCATCGTCGGGGCGCGCGACCTGCAGCACCGCACGCTCGCCACCCTCTCCGGTGGGGAGAAGCAGAAGGTCGCCATCGCCGCCATGA
>CAZCPK010000346.1:4306-4721 GCA_964500755.1 uncultured Anaerolineales bacterium | reverse complement strand
CTTTTCCTCCCTCCTCATAGGCAATACGCAGGGCGTCCTGAAATCCCTCCGGCAGCGACTGTCCCGTGGCCTCCTCCAGAAACTCCGTCAAGCGGGACAGAGGAATACGTTGACGGCGCGCCCGGCGCAGCGAGCGCGGGGTCAGGCGATACGTGTACAGGGGCTCGGTGCCCGCCTCCCTCTCAACCGACCAGGGCCGACCGATGCGCCGGAGTTGAAATCGCTCGTAGCGACGCGGCGCGGGGACCCGCAACAAGCCGTCGGCACGGAGATGCACCGGTGGTGTATCGGCAAAGGCCGGAACCTCCCCGATTTCGAGTAAGGCGGCGCCCAATTCACTCAGACGGAAGCTGTCGGGCGGCAGGCGGGTGTGATGGTGCCCCAGATCGACGATGCCCAACCAGGCCAGCGAATC
>CAZCPK010000346.1:0-4296 GCA_964500755.1 uncultured Anaerolineales bacterium | reverse complement strand
CAGCAACGCGCCCTCCACCGCATTCCAGGCCCCGAAACCGCGCAGGAGCGCGTCGGTCTGGACGTCGCGCAGGCTCCAGCTTTCGTAATCCGCGTCGGGGCGCAGAAAATCCGGCTCGTACTCCCGAACGTAGGAGACAAAGCCCGCCAGGGGATACCACAGGCCCGGAGTACAACGTTTGAGCACCGTCAGGACGTTCTTCCGCGCGCCCACCGGGTCGTTGGGCCAGCCAACCATGGAGTCAGGACGGAGCGTCTCAACCAGCCTCAAGTCGTTCCAGCGAGGCGTGTCCACCCAGCCCCGCGCCACCGTCTCCCACTGCGACCAACGGTCGGCGTGCAGCCAATCGAGCGTGGTGTCCGGAACCGGCCTGAGCCGTCCCTGTTCGTCGCGATACGCGAGTTCCTGCGTGCGGGCGACGGCCTGGAGCAACGGCAGCGCCAGCGGCGTAAAGAGCCGGGGCACGATCTGCGCACGGTGACCCGGCGGCCACGTCCCGTCGCCCGTGGCGGGGACCGTCGCGTTCTGCACGTAGGCCAACAGCGTGACTAGATCGTCAACGAGTCGATCTCCACGCTTTATGACACGCAGCGGCGGCGCGGTCGGCTCGGGAGGAGGGATCTCCAACGCAGGCGGGGTCGGAAGATAGAGCGCCAGGGATTCGGGAACAAAAGCCATGTCTGCCGACGTCCCTGTCTCCGTGATCTGGGGCGCGCGCTGCAAGAAGCCCCAATACCAGAGCGCCTCCGCCGGGGAGATGGGGTCTTTCCACAGCGCTTCCCGCTCCAGGCGGCCCGGGCCAACGGTCCGCACGCGGCCCCAACGCCGCACAAATGCCGCCCAGGGTTCTGTTCCCTCGTGCCGGAGCAGGTCTTCCAACGCAGCGCGCGGCTCCGGCGCCAGTTTCTCCCAGGCCCGCTCGACCGCCTCGGCCCGGGCCATAGCGTCGGCCAACTCGGCAGCGACGTCGGCCCGGTGCTCCGCGAGTAATTCGATCTCCCATTGTACAGCGATGACCCGCAGACGGGCCACGTCACTATCCATAAGAGCCTGATAAAGGGTTCGCAGTGCCATCTCAATAGGGTCCGATGCTGTAAGGGCATAGGTGTGGATTCATCTTTCCAGGGATTATATACGGCCTTACGGAAGACGCAACCCACATATCCTTCTTTGGATGTAGGGCTTCACCTAATTCCCAACAAGAGCCATATGGAGTCGTGGGATCGAATCCAACCACTACACAGCGCGGGGCAGAGTCCCAGTGCCTACGGACCTCATGGTTTTCTTTGACTGCGCATTTTTCACGACAGCCGAAGTGGATAATCGAAAAAGGGGATAACTGCAGTCGGAGCCCTCTATTTAGGCAACCGATTGGTTATGAGAGAAGGGACAAGGCGCCTCCACAGGCTCCATTGCAAGCCCGAAGCGTGAAGCGCCGGAGCAGCTATACGCTTCGAACCAGAACGACGCGCGCTCTAGGCGGATGTATCGCCGTTGTTATCAACGCAACAGAGATCGACTTCACTCTCTTCAGAAAGCTCCTCAACCAAAGACGAAGTGATGGATAGCAGGGCAGCCTTCAGACGATCAGGCGTGTCTCCCTTACAGACAAAGGCGTCCACACCGGCCTGCAACGCTCTCTCGCGGGCTTCGGCCCGCAAACTCAGTGCAACAATGGATAGCTCAGCCGAAGCCTCGCGCAGACGGTCCAGTATCGACTTTCCATTCTCACCCAGCAAATCCCAATCCAACAGCAGTATGTTGGGCTTACGCATCGCCGTCAGGGCCAGCGCCTGGGAGAGATCCCCCGCCTCACCAACAATATTCACCCCGAATTCCTGGCGCAAAAGCAGCCAGAGCGCCGAGCGAACGCGCGCCTCATCATCCACTAAAAGGATATCCATAGCTCACCTCAGTTCCCATAGTATGCACGCTTCAGAAACGCGCCGGCTGTTTCCCAACGCGTATCCGTAGCATATATGTCAAGTTACGTCTATGATACCGGGGAAAAAACGCGCGAGAAACCGGCACGTGGTGAGCATCAGAACTGGTCGGGTGGATAGGTTGGCTTCACTAAAACCAATTTGAACGTTATGGGGTGCAGGTTGAAAGTTGACTCTGATCATAAAGGGTAAGCAGCTGACAAACAACGCCCCATCCATGGGCATCTAGCGGGAGACCCGGGATGGGGCGGAGGAATCTTCAAAACCCGGACGTTAATGAAACGACCTCATTCAACCTCCACCAGGCCCTCTTTGACCGCCAGGGCGACGGCCTCGGTGCGACTGGAGACGCCCAGTTTGGAGAGCACGTTGCTGACGTGAAACTTCACCGTGGACCGACTGACGTAGAGCCGTTCGGCGATCTGCGGATTGCTCAGCCCCTCAACCATCAGCTCCAATACCTCGCGCTCACGCTCGGTGAGGTCGTGCCCCGGCCCGGGTCCCTCGGTCGCGGCGTGGATAAGGGCCTGCGCGGCCTCGGGCGCCAGGGTCGGCTGTCCGGCGTTGGCAGCGCGAATCGCCTCGGCCAGCTTGTCGGCGGGGATGTTCTTGAGCAGATAACCGATGGCTCCAGCCTCCAGCGCTCGCTGCACCAGATCCTGCTCCTTGAAGCTGGTCAGCGCCAGGATCTGGATGTCGGGAAAGCGCCCGCGGATGGCCTCCGTCGCTGCCGCGCCGTCCATCACGGGCATGACCAGGTCCATCAACACCACGTCAGGATGAAAGCGCTCGCAGAGGTGGAGTGCTTCGGCGCCGTTCGCGGCCTCACCGACCAACTCCAAATCGTCGAAGGCCATCAAAAACGCGCCCAGGCCGCTGCGCACAACGGCGTGATCGTCAACCAGCAATACACGGATGGATTCCTGAGCCTCACTCATGGATCGTTAGCTCCTTCGTCTCTTTATGATGGATAGGTAAGTCCGACACCGCTTCATCCCACGGCGACTTTTCCCGGGATTTCCCCCTTGTTTCACGGCGACCAGCGGGCGACGATCTCTGTGCCCTCGCCCGGCGCGCTCGTCAGCGTCAGCGTCGCGCCGACCGAGGCAGCGCGCTCGTGCATAATCTGGACCCCAAAATGGTCCGGGGGAATCTGCGCCGGGTCGAATCCCCGCCCGTCATCTCGAACGGTCAAGGTGAGCTCCTGCTCGGCACAGACCAAACTGACCGCTACTTGACCGGCGCTGGCGTGCTTGGCGACGTTGTTGAGCGCCTCCTGCGCGATGCGGTAGAAAGTCACCTGGGTATCTTCCGGCAGCGAGCAGACGCCCTCCACACGCAGATCGACGGGGATCCGCGTCTTGCCGGTGAAGGCCTCGGTGAGATGGTGCAACAGATCCCCCAGTTCCGTCTCCAGGAGCGCAGCCGGACGCAACTCGACGAGCAACATCCGCATCTCCGCCAGCGCTCCGCGCGTCAGTTGACGGAGCTCTTCAAGGCGCCGCCCGCCCTCCTCCGGGTTACGCTCCCAGATCCGGGGCAGTACCTCGGCGATGATGCTGGCCGAGAAGAGCGTCTGACTGACGGCGTCGTGCAGGTCGCGGGCCAGACGGTTCCGCTCGGCCACGACCGCCGCTTCCTCCGCCTGCTCGCGCAGCCGGGCATTCTCGATCGCCAGCGCGACCTGATCGCTCAAGGCGACCGCCAGGTTGAGCGCCTCTTCCTTGAACGCCTGCGGTTGCGTGTAGAAGAAGGAGATACCACCGTAGATCTCGTCTTTGACGATCAACGGCACCGAGAGATAGGCCTCGAAGTTCTCGCTCACCGTCTTAGCCCAGAGGGAGACGGTAGGATCCGCCCTCATCTCCTCGGTCATGCGCTCCAGGCTCCCCGCCACGTCCGAGACGCCGTAGGGAACGCGCTCCTCGAGCACGGCACGGTTGACGGGCGTGCTCGTCAACGGCAGGGTCTCGATCCGGGAGAAGTCCTCCGGCATCTGGCAGATCGCCTCAATGTAGATTCGCTCGGTCTCCCGGTCCATACGATAGATGACCCCCCCGGCGGCCCCCAGCAGTCCGCCCGCCTGTCCCACAATGTAGTCGAGCACCTCGTCCAGGGGGCGCGCGGAGTTAAGGATGGTGAGAATCCCGCGCAGGCCCTCGGCCACGCGACGGCGCCGTTCCGCCTCGGCGCGCCGCTCCTGCTCCTCGCGGTAGAGGCGGGCGTTCTCCAACGCCACGGCGGCGCTCGAAGCCATAAGCGTCAAGACGCGACTATCCTCGGCGTCGAAGAACTGCGCGTTGCGCTTGTTGGCCACGGTGATGGTACCCAACGCTCCCTCACCGGTCAAAAG
>CAZCPK010000345.1:527-4742 GCA_964500755.1 uncultured Anaerolineales bacterium | reverse complement strand
TTGGCTCTTTGGGATTTCGCCGGATGCAAAGGCAACGTTTGCCACGCGCTTCCTGTCACAATGCAGAAAAGGTCTGGTGAGCCCCACTAGCATAGCCTACTGCACCAGTTTTAGGGACACTCACCCCACTATCCGGCAAAGTCCCAGAGACCCAGAAACTTTTACGGACTTACTTAGTACCGTAATTTTAAAACCTTTGTCATTTTTATCCATCTCCCAATTTGCTCATTTTTCATTTATGAAAGGAGCGAGCATGAACATCCTGGTCACCGGAGGCGCGGGCTACATCGGCAGCGTCGTGACCGAGCAGCTGATCACCGCCGGAGAGTCCGTCGTCGTCTTCGATAATCTCTCCCAGGGCCATCGCGAGGCCGTGCATCCCGAGGCGGACTTCGTTCGTGGCGATCTGGCGGACCGCGCCGCCGTCGACGAGGTCTTCGACGCCTACGCGCCCGACGCCGTGATGCACTTCGCGTCGAACACGCTGGTGGGCGAGTCGATGGAGCAGCCGTTCCTCTATCTGGGCGACAACGTTACCAACGGCCTCAACCTGCTGCAGAGCGCGGTCGAGCACGGCGTGCGCCGCTTTATTCTCTCCTCAACGGCCAATCTCTTCGACGACCCGGAGGAGATCCCCATCGACGAGGACGAGCGCATCGTGCCGGGGAGTCCCTACGGTGAGTCGAAGTACATCCTGGAGCGTTATCTACACTGGCTTGATCGGCTCTACGATGTCCGCTACGCGGCGCTGCGCTACTTCAACGCCGCCGGCGCCTCGGAGCGCTACGGCGAGGATCACGATCCTGAGACCCACCTGATTCCGTTGGTGCTCCAGGTGGCCCTGGACCAACGCGACAAGATTTACATCTTCGGCGACGACTATCCTACGCGAGATGGGACCTGCATCCGCGACTACGTGCACGTTATCGACCTGGCGCAGGCGCACATCCTGGCGCTGCGGGCGTTGGATCAGGGCAGTCGACGTTATAACCTGGGAAACGGCGAGGGTTTCTCCGTGCGTGAGGTCATCGAGACGGCGCGCGAGGTCACCGGGCATCCCCTCCCGGCCCAGGTGACGGACCGCCGCTCCGGTGATCCGGCGGTGCTCATCGCTGGCAGCGAGACGATCCGCCGGGAGCGGGGGTGGACACCGCAGTATCCGGCGCTGCGGGACATCATTGAGACTGCATGGCGGTGGCACAAGGCCCATCCGCACGGGTACGCTTCATAAACTTCTGTTGTTTTGGTATTTGCCCATTTGTCATTTACTTATTTGTTTTCTGACCAAGGGGGTATAACTATGAACGACATTGTGATTCGCATCGGTGGCGAGGCCGGCATGGGCCTGGAGTCCAGCGGCGCCGGGTTCTCGCTGGCGCTGACGCGCGGCGGTCGGCACGTATTTGGGCTGCCCAACTACATGTCGCGCATTCGCGGAGGCCATAACTTCTTCTCCGTGCGTGTCGCCGACCGGCCGCTGCACGGACCGCGCCCCGGCGTGCACCTGCTGCTGGCGCTGAACGTGGAGACCATCGAGCGCCACGTCGACGAGATCGTCGAGGGAGGGGCGGTGGTCTACGACGCCAAGGAGGAGCTGCCCGACGAGCTGCGCCGCGATGGCGTGAACTTCTTCCCCGTGCCGCTCGACGAGCTGGCCGAGGAGAAGGGCGGGCGCAAGGTGATGCGCAACACGCTGACGCTGGGCGTCGCTGCCGGGCTCCTGGACTTCGATCCCGGTTACCTGGAGAGCGTCATTCGCGATAACTTCGCGGCCAAGGGCCAGAAAGTGATTGACGGAAACCTCAAGGTTAACGCCGCCGGCGTCGAGGCGGCCCAGGAGTTCAAGGACGACTTTCCGTTCCGCATGCCGGCGGAGCCCGACGCGCCGGAGCGCCTGGTGCTCAACGGCAACACGGCCTTCGCCATGGGCGCGTTGGCTGGCGGCTGCCGCTTCGCTTCGGGTTATCCCATGACGCCCGGCTCGCCTGTCTTGATCTGGTTAGCGCAGCACATGGCGGAATACGGCGCCGTGGTCAAGCACGCCGAGGACGAAATCTCCGGGCTGCTGATGGCCATTGGCGCGGCGCACATGGGCGCGCGGGCGTTGGTGCCCACCTCGGGCGGTGGCTACTCGCTCATGGTCGAGGCGACCGGGCTGGCGGGCATCACCGAGACGCCCGTCGTCATCTACAACGCCCAGCGACCGGGACCCGCCACGGGGTTACCCACCCGCACGGAGCAGGGCGACATGCTCTTCATGCTCCACGCGTCGCAAGGCGAGTTCCCGCGCATCATGCTGGCGCCGGCCAACGTCGAGGACGCCTTCCACGTCGGCTGGCAATCCTTCAACCTGGCCGAGCGCTACCAGACGCCGGTGATGGTGCTCAGCGACCACTTCCTGGCCGACAGCTTCCGCACCATCGAGAAGGACGCGCTCGACTTCGACGCCGTCACCTTCGACCGGGGCAAGCTGCTCAGCGAGGAGGAGTTGGACGCGCTGGATGAGAAATACCAGCGCTTCAAGGTCACCGAGGACGGCGTCTCCCCGCGAGCGCTGCCCGGACATTCCAACGCCGTCTGGGTCACCTCCGGCAACGAGCACGACGAATACGGGCGGCTCGACGAGGGCGCGCAGAATCGGATCGACCAGGTGGATAAGCGCATGCGCAAGCAGCAAGGGATGCGCGAGGATGTGCCGCCGCCCACGTGGTACGGTCCCGACGACGCTGAGACGACGCTGGTCTGCTGGGGGTCGACTTACGGGCCGGCGCGCGAGGCCGTCGATCAGTCCGGCGGCGCGCTCAACCTGCTGCACTTCAGCGGGCTGGAACCCTTCCCGCCGGCAGCCGAGGACGCGCTGGACGCAGCCGGTCGCACCGTCATGGTGGAACAGAACGCCACCGGACAGTTGGAGTCGCTCATCCGCATGCGGACGGGACGCTCCATGGACGCAAACATTCGCAAATACGATGGGCGCGCCTTCACGGCTGCCTACATCCTCGAACATCTCGCCTAGGAGGTGAACGATGGTTTCTTTGAAAGACTTTAAAGACGCTGAACGCCCCACCTGGTGTCCCGGGTGCGGCAACTTTGGCATTCTCAGCGCGCTCAACCGCGCGTTGGTGGAGCGGGACCTGGCGCCGCACCAGGTCTTTTTGGCCACGGGGATCGGTTGCGGGAGCAAGCTGCCTCACTACACGGTGATCAACGGCTTCCACAGTCTCCACGGACGCCCGGTGCCGTTGGCCGAGGGCGCGCGGCTGGCCCGGCACAATTTTAAGATCCTGGTCGTCCACGGCGACGGCGACGGCTACGGTGAAGGGCTGGGGCACATGATCCACGCCGCCCGGCGCAACATCGGCATCGTCGACATGGTGCAGAATAACAAGATCTACGGGCTGACCAAGGGCCAGTACTCGCCGACCAGCGACCCGGGCAAGGTGACGGCGACGTCACCGCAGGGCGCGCACGACGCGCCGGTCCAGCCGTTGGCGCTGGCGATCACCAACGGCGCGACCTTTGTCGCCCGAGGGTACGCCGGTGAGCTCAAGCACCTTATCTGGCTGATAGGCGAGGCGATCAAGCACGAGGGCTACGCGCTGCTCGACATCCTCCAGCCGTGCGTCACCTTCAACGGTGAGCGCGCCTACGACTACTACAAGGAGCGCGTCTACAAGCTCGAGGACGAGGAGGACTACGATCGCACCGACCGCACGGCGGCCTGGGAACGGGCCCTGGAGTGGGGTGACCGCATTCCCCTGGGGATCTTCTACCAGGTGACCGATCAGCCGACCTACGAGGCGCAGGAACCCAGTCTAAAGGAGGGCCCGCCGCTCGGCGAACGCCCCATCGAGGCGTTAAACGAGGCGGAAGTTGCCCAGCTACTGGGAGAGATCAGCTGATCGAAAACGCCTTCTTTTGAGAAGATTGACGATGGTATACGCCACCCAACGTGAAACGTAACACCTTAGTTGCAGGTTGCAAGTTGAAAGTTTTGCCCTTACGCTGGCATACTCCACTAACTTGCAACCTGCAACTTGCAACCCGTACCTATAAATTCTCCACAAAGAAATTGAAGATGCGCTCGTGCATGTAGATGCGGTCGGCGAGGCCGCGGGGCATGTGACGCTCGTCGGGGAAGAGCAACAGCTCGTAGCGCTTGCGGGCGCGAATCAGCCTGTTTACCAGGCGGGCCGTGTGGCGGAAGTGGACGTT
>CAZCPK010000345.1:0-517 GCA_964500755.1 uncultured Anaerolineales bacterium | reverse complement strand
AGGAACGTCGAATATGAATTCCAGCGAAACCGCGAGCGTTACGAATTGCTCCGTTGGGGCCAGCAGGCGTTCGACAACTTCCGCGTGGTTCCGCCGTCGGTGGGCATCATTCACCAGGTCAATCTCGAATATCTTGCGAAATGCGGCGGGCGCGAATCAGC
The DNA here is from genome assembly GCA_964500755.1 of uncultured Anaerolineales bacterium. Taxonomy (GTDB): domain Bacteria; phylum Chloroflexota; class Anaerolineae; order B4-G1; family SLSP01; genus G713. The sequence continues at coordinate 356 of CAZCPK010000345.1, read as the reverse complement.
CTGTTTACCAGGCGGGCCGTGTGGCGGAAGTGGACGTTCTCGTCGATGAGCCCGTGGACGATCAACAGCTTGCCGGTCAGCGTCTCGACGTGGTTCAGCGGACTGCTCACCTCGTAGCCGGCGGCATTCGCTTCCGGAAGACCCATGTACCGCTCGGTGTAGTGCGTGTCGTAACCGTCCCAGTGGGTCACGGGTGCGCCCGCCACGCCGACCTTGAAGGTGTCCGGGGCGCGCAGTAGAGACATCAGCGTCATGTAGCCGCCGTAGCTCCACCCCGTCACGCCCACGCGCTCCGGGTCAGTGACGCCCTGCTCGACGAGCCAGCGCACGCCGTCCACCTGGTCGCGGACCTCGAC
>CAZCPK010000344.1:0-4752 GCA_964500755.1 uncultured Anaerolineales bacterium | reverse complement strand
AGCAGGCGCGGCAGTTGCTGGCCGACGCCGGCTACCCCGACGGTCTGGATCTGGAGCTGCACGTGCTCAACACGCTCAACTTCCCCGATCTCGCCGTGGTGCTCAAGGAGCAGTGGGCCGAGGCGGGCATCAACGTCGAGGTCATCACCGACCCCGAGAGCGTCTACTACGGCGAGGGCCTCTGGTTGGAGGTCAACCTGGGGATTACCGGCTGGGGCCACCGCCCCTATCCACAGTTCTACATCGACGTGATGCTGACCTGCGGGGCCAAGTGGAACGAGGCCCGCTTCTGTGACGAGGCATTCGACCAGCTGGCAGAGATCACCGGAAGCAGCCTCGACGAGGCCGAGCGCGTCGACGCCTACCACGAGATGCAGCGCATCCTCATCGAGCGCGGCCCCATCATCGTCCCCTACTTCTTCGCCGAGTACGCAGCGCTCAACGACCAGTTCGAGGGCTTCACGCTCAAGGCCTTCTCCGGACGGTCGGACCTGCGGACCGTGCGGCTGGCGGAGTGACAAATGACCAAACGCAGCGAGGAGACGACGATCGAGACCTCTCGAGTTCGCCTGGGCCAGGTGATCCGCGAGCTCTATCGTCGGCCCTCCTCGACCATCGGGGCCACCATCTTCCTGATCTTCCTGATGGCGGCCCTCATCGGCCCCTGGTTAGCGCCTTTTGGCGCCAACCAGCAGATCGCTGAAGACGCCCGCGAGGCGCCCTCGCTCAAACATCCCTTTGGGACCGACACCCTGGGCCGCGACGTCTTCAGCCGGGTGATTTTAGGCGCCCGCGAGGTGCTGACGCTGGCCGGATCGGGCACGCTGCTGGCCGTGCTGCTGGGCACGACCTTCGGGCTGATCTCCGGCTATCAGGGCGGCTGGCTCGACGAGGTCATTATGCGCTTCTTCGACAGTTTGCTCTCGCTGCCCGCGCTGCTGCTGGCGTTATTGCTGCTGGGCTCGCTGGGCAAGTCGCGGAGCAGCGTCCTCGCCGTCATTGTGGTCGTCTACACGCCCATCGTGGCGCGGGTGGTGCGCAGCGTCGTGCTCTCGGTCAAGACCAAGGGCTACATCGAAGCGGCGCGGGTGCAGGGCGAGTCCTTCGGGTACCTGCTCTTCCGGGAGATCTTCCCCTCGACGCTGCCGGCCTTGGCGGTCGAGGCGGCGCTACGCTTCTCCTACGCCATCTTCCTGGTGGCCTCGTTGGGTTTTCTGGGCGTCGGCGTCCAGCCGCCCAGCCCCGATTGGGGCCTGATGGTCAAGGAGGCGCGGAATTCGGTGACGCAGACGCCCTGGGCGCTCTACTTCCCGGCCGGGGCCATCGCACTGGTGGTCGTGGGCGTCAATCTGCTGGCCGACGGGCTCAAGCGCGTGCTGCAGGTACCCTCGCAGCTGCGGAGATAATTTCAACGGATTTATCGGATGAACGGATTGGATCAGCAGATTGAGTACCTTCCCATATGCTCGGCGCCCCCGTCTCGGGGGCATCGCAAGAGACGTGAAGGCCGGGAGCGATTGGGGCAATACGAACGTGTTGCATCCGTCACATCTGTTGGTGCCCGTTTATTGCCTGAGCCGCCCTCAAGGACGAGGGCTGGGAGAACCAACCATCGCTATGAATGAACAAGACCTCATCCTCGATATCGACGATCTGACGGTCGGCTATCACCAGCGCGATACGTGGCAGCGCGCGGTGCGCCACGTATCACTGCAGATTCCCGCCGGGCAGACCTGCGGCCTGGTCGGCGAGAGCGGCTCCGGCAAGACGACGCTGGGCCTTGCCGTGATGCGCTATCTGCCCACGGAGGGTACGGTCTGCGAGGGCGCCATCCGCTTCGCGGGACGTGATCTACTGGCGCTGGGCCAGGCGGAGATGCGCAAGCTCTGGGGCGCGGAGCTCGCGCTGATGCCGCAGGATCCGCTCGCGTCGCTCAACCCTTCGATCACGCTGGGCGAGCAGGTCCGCGAGATCCTACAGCACCACGAGGGACTCGATAACCACGCGGCGCAGACGCGCGTGCACGAGCTCTTCGACATGGTGCGCCTCGCCGACCCGGAGCGCGTCGCCGCGAGCTACGCGCACCAGCTGAGCGGCGGGATGCTCCAGCGCGTGCTCATCGCCATGGCGCTGAGCACCGAGCCACGCCTGCTGATCATGGACGAGCCCACCACCAGCCTCGACGTCACCACGCAGGCCGTGGTGCTCGACCTGCTGCGCGACCTGATCGCGGAGCGGCAGACGTCCGTCCTCTACATCACGCACAACCTCGGCGTCGTCGCCCAGCTCGCCGATCGTGTGGTGGTACTCTACGCGGGCGAGGTGGTGGAGGACGCCGCCACCCACGATCTCTTCCGCCAGCCGCTGCATCCCTACACCCAAGGGCTGCTCGACTGCGTACCGCGCCTGGGAGAGAACAAGCAGGAGGTGCAGCTGCGTCCCATCGAAGGGCGTATCCCGGCGCTGGACGATCTACCGGAGGGCTGCATCTTCCGCCCGCGCTGCCCGGTAGCCATCGACGTCTGCCGGGAGTATCCCCCGCTCTACGACGCCAGCGAGGAGGCCCGCAGCTCACGCCGCGCCCGCTGCCACCGCTGGGACGAGATCGCCGCCGAGGAGATCAGCGCGCATCGCCCCGCGCCCGAGGTGCCGGCCCGCCCCTCGACGGAAACCACGCCGCCGCCCGTGCTGACGTTGCACGACGTCAAGGTCCACTTCCGCGGGGGACCGTCCCTGCTGGAGATCCTGACCGGCGAGGGCGCCACGCGCGTCAAGGCCGTCAACGGTGTCACGCTGAGGATCCCGAAAGGCAAGACGCTGGGGTTGGTCGGCGAGAGCGGCAGCGGGAAGACGTCGCTGGCGCGGGCCATCGTCGGCCTGGAAGAACGCACCGGCGGCAGCGCCGAGCTGCTCGACATCCCGCTCACACCGGCGCTCAACCGGCGCGGCCTCGACGTCCAACAGCGGCTGCAGATCGTCTTCCAGAGCCCCGACGAGGCGCTCAATCCATACCTGAGCATCAAGGAGACGCTGCGCCGGCCCCTGCGGCGCCTGTTAGATCTGCCCACCGACGAGGCCGAGACACGCGTCGACGAACTGCTGCAGTCCGTGCACCTGAGCGAGGCCTACGCCGACCGCTTGCCCGGTCAGCTGAGCGGCGGCGAGAAGCAGCGCATCGCCGTGGCGCGGGCCTTCGCGCCCAATCCCGAGCTGCTCATCGCCGACGAGCCGGTCACCTCGCTGGACGTCTCGGTGCAGGCGTCGATCCTCAACCTGCTGCACGAGCTCCAGGCCGAGCACGGCATCAGCATCCTCTTTATCTCCCACGACCTGGCTGTGGTGGGCCACCTCGCCGACGACATCGCCGTGATCTACCTGGGCCAGCTAATGGAGACCGCGCCCGTCGACGTCGTCTTCGACCCACCCTACCATCCCTACACGGAGGCGCTGCTCTCCGCCGTGCCGCTCATCGACCCGGAAGGTCAGCAGGAGCAGATTCGCCTGGAGGGCGAGGTCCCCAGCCCCTCAGAGGAGATCAGCGGCTGTCCGTTCCACACGCGCTGCCCGCGCTTCCTGGGCGACGTCTGCGTGGAGAAGGTGCCGCCCTGGCGCGTCGAGGAGGAGACACAGAAGCGCATCTTCTGCCACATCCTCCTGGACGACCTGCGCGCCGAGCAGAAACGACCGTTCAAGTTTCGTGAGGAATCGGAGTAACCCATGGCACTCTACATCTTGCGACGCTTGGGCTTCTTGTTGCTGACCGTCCTCATCACGTCCATCATCATCTTCGGCGTGACGCAGGCGCTGCCCGGCGACGTAGCCCGCATTCTGCTGGGCCGGGAGGCCGGCGAGGCGGCGCTGGAGGAACTGCGCCGGGAGCTGGGCCTCAATCAACCGCTGCCGGTCCAGTACGTCGACTGGCTTACGGACTTCGTGCGGGGCGATTGGGGTCGCTCGTTCAGCACCCAGCAACCCGTCTACCCCCTGGTGCGCCAGCGGCTGCGCAACTCGCTGATCCTGACCGTCTTCACGCTGGTCATCTCCGTGCCGCTCGCCATCGGGTTGGGCGTGCTGGCGGGGCTAAACGAGGATTCCTGGCTGGATAACGCCATCAGCGTCGGATCGTTGGCCGTGGTGGGCCTGCCGGAGTTCGTCACCGGCCTGGTCTTGATCCAGATCTTCGCCTTCGGGCTCAACCTGCTGCCGGCGAGCTCCATCATCTCGGCCGAGGATAATCTACTGGAGATGCTGCCAGCGCTGGTGCTGCCAGCGCTCACCGCAACGCTGGTGCTGCTGGCCTACCTGGCGCGGCTAACGCGTGCGGGCGTCGTCGAGGAAATGAAGCAGCCCTACGTGCGCACGGCGGAGGTCAAGGGACTACCCTATACCACCGTTATCGTCAAACACGTCTTGCGCAACGCGCTGCTGCCGACCATCACCGTCATCGCCATCAGCGTGGGCTGGCTTATCAGCGGGCTGGTCGTCGTGGAAAACGTCTTCAACTACCCCGGGCTGGGCCGGCTACTGGTCTTCGCCATCGACCGGCGCGATCTGCCGGTGATCCAGGCGGTGAGCATGCTCACCGTCGTGGCCTACGCGGGCTCCAACCTCGTCGCCGACCTGCTCTACGCCATGCTCAATCCCCGTATTCGGCTGGGAGAGTGAGCCGCGAATCCTGGGATTTCGAAGCGATTCGACGGGATGGTTCGGAAATAGGTTTACACTTGTGAATAGCAACGTACCGGTCTATTA
>CAZCPK010000343.1:0-4793 GCA_964500755.1 uncultured Anaerolineales bacterium | reverse complement strand
ATGGATCAGTCCACTCAAACGGATGTAGGGCTTCACCTAATTCCCGACAAGAGCCTTACGTAGAGCTCTCCATAAGTCTAGGTCAAAGGTTCATAGTTAGCCACGGAGTCCTTGGACACTTGTGCTGGGGCCAATGCCCAAGGGTTGCCCCCACAGGGCAAGCGTAGCGGAGTGGTGTTATGACCCGACTTTGTCGCGACTCCGCCCAAGGGCTTCGTCGCTAGCTACGAGCCTATACATGAAATTGTGTAGAATATCGTGCTTTCGAGACATATACAACAGCTTCATCTCGTAACAGACAAACTTTTGCCTCAAAGTGATAGGTAGCTAAACACCTTGTTAAAGAAAGGTAAGGAGGCAGACGTAGACAGCCGACTCGCAAGCCGGGATAGTACCCTCGCTCAGGAAGTGTCGTCCTCATCACGATCGCGCCGGCTGCGCAGGAGGCGCGCCGCCAGCGTCTCTTCGTCGGGTTGCGACGCGGCGTTGGGTTCAGCGGTCGGCGACCGCGCCGGCAGCGGTGGGGACGGCTTCGGTTTCGGCTTCGGCTTCGGTTTCTGAGGCTCCTCCTCCCGTTTCGCCACAGCGGGCTTTCGCACGGGTCGCCCCAATTCGGGGGGCCGCTCGGTCGCGCGCGACTTGGCCTCGAAGAGCCGCTGCACCGGCGACGCGGGTGATGTGGCCTCCGGCGCCTGCTTTTGACGAAGCCGTGGCAACCGCGCCGCCAGCCACACGCGCAGCCGCGCCCAATCGCGCCGCGTCAGCGCCAACCGGCGCACCGCCACGTCCATAGGCAACAGACAGGCGGCTGCCGCCAGCAGGTAGGGCCAGAGATCACGGCGCTCCCCCCGCGCGTCCAACGTGTGGTCGAAGGCAGCGCCCGGGTTTTCCAGCACCCGCCCACCGCCCAGCGCTGCCAGTCGCACCAGATAGGCCGGATCGGCGCCGGGGACCACGTACTCGTCGGAATATTCGGCGACCCAACCCGTCGTCAGGCCCAGCGACGCGCCGTCCTCGGCGGCGCCCGTCAGGCGCATCAAATACGCGCCCGATTCGTCCGGCGTGAACATGCCCGCGTAGCGCCCCGGCCCGATCTGCGCCAGCACAACCTCATCCGCCGTTCCCTCCGGCGCCACCACGCGCACCCGAACGTCCAGACCGTTGAGGAATATGCCGGCGTCGTCCACGGCGTCGACCGTGATCCGGGCCGTGCGCCCTTCCCGCGTCACCGCCAAATCCAGCGGCACGTCGGTCTGCTCCGGTAGCGACCAGCGCACGACCTGCGACCAGAAGCGGGGGAAGGCGTCCCACGTGACCCAGCGCTGCGCCCAGCGCGCCGTCGCATCGGAGGTCCAGGCCACGGCACGGCCCAGCCCGTACTGCCACACCACCAGCAGCGGATCCTCCTGGTGGGTGGTCAACAGCACCTGGGACGCCGCCTTGGGACTGGTCGCCACGTAGCCCGCCAGCTGCGGCACCGCGTCAACGCCGGAGAGCATAGCGTGGTCGGCGCGCAGTGTGGGATAGAAGGGTTCCTCGACGACGTAGGCCCGCATCACCTGCTGCGTCTCCTCGGCAAAGATGGTGGGTAGATTGGCGGCCCGGTCGGTGAAGTGGTAGCGTCCCCCGCCCAATTCGGCGATCTCCTCCAGAAACTGCAGATCCCGCCCGCTCCCAATAGCGACGGTGCTTAACGTGATCTGTTGAGGCGTCAGACGCGATTCGATCAGCGCCGGCACCCCCTGCTGGTGCTCGGCGTCGGCGCCGTCGGCCAGCAGGATAATGTGGCGCACCTGGCGGTCCGAGGGTTCCAGATAGTCCAGGGCCGCCTCCAGGCTCTCGCGGACGTAGATACCCCCGCCGCCCGCCTGTAGCCGGATCACGCGGTCGACGACCTCCTCACGCCACGTCCCGCCAAAGGGGCCGATGACGTCGGCGGGCCGGTCGTCGAAGGCGATGACCGTGATCTCGTCGCGGTCGTTGATCAATTCCGCCACACGCGCAGCCGCCTCGCCCGCCAGGCGGATCTTCTTGACGCCGCCCTCCTCCACGCCCATGCTGCCGGACTTGTCGATAACGACGACCACGGACATCTCGGGGAAACGCTCGGGATCGTCCAGCGTCATCCTGACGGGTAGCGTACGCTCCAGCGGGGTATCGTACCAGCCGCCGACGCCGTAGGCTTGCGGTCCACCGACGGCGACGAGGCCGCCGCCCAGGTCACGCACGTAAGACTGCAGCGCCTCTTGCGCGCCGGCGGTCAACCCCCGCGCCGGCACGTCGACGAGCACGACGCCGGCGTAGTCGGCCAACCCCACCGGCGAGCCGGACAGCGTCGCCGGCGTGCGCACCTCCACCGCGAGGCCACCGGCCTCCAACGCGGCGCGCAGCTGGCGGCTCACGTCAACGCCGTCCTTGTGATCGGTCGGGTCCGGGCGCACCACCAGCACCTGCGGCGCTCCCTCGACCACGGCGTAGGCAGCCAGCGCGTTGTTCTCCGCGAAAGTGTCCTGGGCGGGCGTCAGATAGGCGCGGAAGCGCTCGAAACCCGGCTCCTCCGCCGTGAGGGTGACGGCGAAGGTGTTGGCCCCGGGATTGAGCTGGACCTCGCGCTGGGTGACAACGCGGTCGCCGGAGAGCACGGTCAGCAGCGCCGGCATCTCGCGGGTCGCCTGCGCCTCGACGCTCAACGAGAAGCGCTCGCCCGCGTGCAGGCGCTCCGGCGCCGTCACCGCCGCGATCCGCGCCTCCGCCGAGGCGGCTTCGCTCAGCGGTACCACGTCCAACGCCGCGCCTTGCGCCTGCGCCAACCGGACGGCCTGCTCGGCTTCGCCCACCGTGGGCCGCCCGTCGGAGAGGAGCACCAACCGCTTCGCCGCGCCCGGCGGAAAGAGCGCCGTGCCGACGCGGATGGCCTGCGCCAGGTCGGTCTGGTGGGTGCGGGGAACGGACGCCACTGCGCCCAGCGTCGCGTTGGGGCCGCCGGGCAGCATGGGTCGCTCAACCAACGCGTCCCCGCCGAAGAGCACCAGCGCGGCGCGATCCGTGGGTCGCATGGCCTGCAGCGCTTCCTCGACGAAGGCCAGCGCCCGCGTCTGCGCTGTCTCGGGGACGCTGTCGGAGACGTCGACGAGGAAGACGACGCCCAGCGTGTCGGCACCGCGCACGGCCTGCAAGCCCGCCAGCGCCAGGATCAACAGCAGCACCAGCAGGCCCCGCAGCGTAAGCGCCGCCCAGCGCCGTCCACGCGCGTAGCGTCCCCTCGGCCATCCCACGGTGAGGAAATAACCGAGGAGGGAAAGCAACAGGAGGAACCAGGGACGGGAGAAAGTCATGGCGCCTCATAGTGCGTCTTGCGTAATACGTGTTTCACGTTGCTCCTATCAACCAACTCACCTTTCCAAAATCGCCAATCGCCATCGAACGCCACTCCGCTTCGCTCCGTGGCTCACTGCAAACGATTCGTACCTTACAAGCGTCAATCCAAAATCCAAAATCGCCAATCGTAAATCGACCGCACACCGTAGTAGCGTCCCCACTCGACGGCGAGCACCAGCAGCGCGCCGCCGACGAACCAGGGCCAGAGGTCGCGGCGCCCCTCGGCTGTGGCCTCCGCCGCTTCCAGCGGACGCGCGCCGACGCGCACCGTCGCCTGCGGCGCGACGTCGGTCTCGGCTGCGTCGAAGAGGTTGACGGCGAAGGCCGATCCCGCCACCTGCGCTCCGTCGCGGTCGAATTGGCGCACGGCGTAGACGCCCAGCTGCTCCGTCGCTGCAAAGGTGGGACGCGCCGCGTCCTCCGGGACGGCGTGCTCCTCGCCCCTCGGCGTGGTGACCACGATCCGCGCCGCCTCCGGGTGCCGACGCAGCGGCACGGGCTCGCCCGGTCGGACGCCCGACACGTCCCCGCCAACGCCGTCGCCGGTCGGAAGCAGCCAATCGACCAGCTGTGCGGTCAGCAGCGGGAAGGCGACGTGCAGCGGCAGGTCGGAGTCGTGCAGGTCGAAGGTGAGTACCGCCAGGCGCCCGGCGGGCCGCTCGGCGACGAAGAGCAGCGGCCCACCCGCCGCCGCGACCAGCACCTCGGCGTCCTCCGACGGTGTTACCTGTTGCGCTCGCAGCACGTGGACGTCGCTCAGATCGACGTAGCGCAGCCGCGGATCGTCGCGCACGACGCGGGTCAACGCCGTGTCGGAGAAGACGCCGGAGACGGTGAGCAGTGGTTCTTCCACCGTGGTCGGCGGCGCGATGAGCCAGACGTTGCCCTGTGGCAGCGTTTTGGGCGCGACGGCATCGTAGACGATGAGAGCGTGATCGCCCTCGGGCAGCGGATCGTCGGACGCGACGCGCGTCAGCGCCAGCGTGGGCAGCACGCCCAGCGCCCGCTCCAGAAAGAGATTGCCCTCCGAGACGAGCAACACGCCGCGTTCCCCGGCCCCGCCGCGCACGGCCCAGGCCACGTCGTCGAGCGCCAGCGCGTTCTCCGTCGGGTCCACGTCCGAGAGGCGCGCCTCGACCACACGCGCGTCGTAGGGTAGATCGGCCAGCGTCCACGTGGCGGCGTCCGCTGCCGGGATGGAGAACCGGCGCGCGTCGAAGAGCCGGTCATCGACGCGCACCTCCACCAGCGGCGTGACGGCGGCGTCGCCATGGTTGACGACCTGGAGGAAGGCCTGCGGGCCGCGCGCGCCGCGCCGCGTCGCCAGCGCCGTCAGCGCCACGTTGCGCCCCCCGCCGCCCACGTCGATAAGCCGCAGCCGTCCGGCGACGGGAGGGAGTTCCGCAGGCAGCGCG
>CAZCPK010000342.1:0-4802 GCA_964500755.1 uncultured Anaerolineales bacterium | reverse complement strand
CAGCCCGCTTATAGAGAAGCAGATGTAGGGCTTCACCTAATTCCCGACAAGAGCCAAGAAGATTATTCAATAGAGAAACAGGTTTTCAAGAGAGGAGGTGATGAGGGTGTAAAACACTCATAATGGAAGGGCCAACACCAAGACAGCTAATCAACACAACATTCAATAACTTGGTTTTGAAAGGAGCTCGAAATGCAACGCCTTAGACAAATCCTGGGTTTGAGCACATTGATTGCCCTACTGGTGGTAACCTTACTCACGACATCCGTGGCCCCCACCCGCGCCGATTTCCAATTACCCAGCGGTGGTGCGGATCTGGACGACCTGGACACTGATGTTGAGCTTGAGTTTGAGGGGATCAATACCAATGGCAGCCTGGTGATCTACAATGGCTGGACCAACAGCGACGGGCTGCTCTACTTCATCGACAATTACGAGACCCTCTATGCTTGGGATGGCACCGCCGTGATGAAAGTTGAGACATTTGAGTATGCCAACTCCATGCAGGCTCTGGACGGCAAAGTCTACTTCCTGGGCAATCCCGTAGGAGGAGATCCTTACGTCCACATCATGAGCGTCGACTATGATGGGAGCAATTTCACCACGGAGATTGTCGTCGACAGCTACGTTCACGTCAGCCCGCACGGCTTGACGTTCTGGCGGCTGTTCAAAAGGAATGATAACGGTTTGCAAGTCCATGATGGCAAACTCTACACACTGTACGAAAAAGGCAGCAACATCAGCCCTCCCACGACCTCGTACGGCGAGGTGGGTTTTTACGATCCCAACACCGATGATTTCGTGAGGGTGTGGAGAAGATCAGGGGCAACTGGAGGTAAAGTATTAGGCAGCGCAGGAGACTATCTCTACTTCAAAGCCAGTGTGCTCGGCGAATACCCCAAGTTGTATGCGTACAACTCGGGTGGCGCTGTCAACGCGATCCATCCTTACACACTGCACTCCCCGGACCATCTGGTCGCCATCAACGACGTGGCCTATTTCAAGGCCCGGAGCAATGCTCACGGCTCCGAGATCTGGCGAAGTAACGGCACCAGCGCGGGAACTGAGGTCATTGACCTGTATCCCGGGACGGGAAGTTCGAGCCCGCAGGGGATTGTCTCCGTCAACAATAAGCTCTTCTTCTATCTCTGGAGCGACAATCCACGCCAGCTCTACACCGCCTATCTCAACGACGCGGGAGTGGTCACCGCAGATACCGTCAAGGTGGTGAAGGAGATCAATTGCGAGTGGTTGGACGTAGCGACTAACACGTTGTTCTTCCACGTCTCTGGGCCCAACGGTGGTTTCTACCGCTCGGATGGTACAGGATACGGTACGGTCAAGCTGACGAGCGAGAACGTGACCGGGGTGGGCATGCTGAACGGTCGGCTTCTGGTAAACCACCTCGGCTCCAGTTCCCACGCCCTGATGGCCACGCAGGCCACCCCCACCAACGTCGACTGGATCGGCTTACGCGCTTCTTACTACGGCATCCAGGACGAGGACGCCAATCCTCCGTTCGGCGGCGACCCCGGCTCCAACTTCGATCCGGACTACGCATTCCCGGTGCCGGGGCAGTGGGAGGCAGCCGCCAAAGCCACCTCAAGCTACTTCCCGGGCAGCGAGGCCAAGCCCACCCTGGTGTGGATCGTCACGCGACCGCGGGTCGATCAGAACAATGCGCAAAAAGGCGGCTCCATTGTACAGATGTACGAGCCGAGCGGCGTCACGTTCGATAACAAGATCTACTTCAACGATGACATTGAGAACAACGTCATCCCGGGTAACATCACGGTCCGGGACTATCACGAAGCGTACCTGGATTATTTCGATGCCGCCGGAATCAACGTCTACGTGCAGGTCGAGCCGGGCTGGGCGCCGCTGGAGGACGATGGCTCCACAAAAGGATTGCTCACGGCAGTACTTGACTACCTTATCCGTGAGGACCAAGATCCCAACAACGAGATCCACGAAAGTGTGATCGGCATCGGTGTGGACGTCGAGTGGTACAATAACTGTGAGGAAGGCAAGTCCGAAGAGGGACACGTCAACGGCGAAGAAACAGCCGTCGCCCGCTGGTACAACCAGATCCACAATCCCAATAACTCCAGCCGCCAGCTGAACATGTTCCTCAAACACTGGCATCAGCAGTATATGCCCAACTACTCAACGCTAAAAACTGCCGTGGGCGCCAACGAGATCGGCAACATCATGTTCGTCAACGACAGTCAAGGCGCCATGTTCTATGCCCCAAACAGCTACGTGGGCAGCGGCGCCACTCAACAAACCTCTGACGCCCTGGATACCCTGATGGGGGAATTTAGCGCCTGGGCCAGCGACTATCCTGACAGCCCGGTAGGCTACCAGATCGCCTATCCCAACGACTGGGACAGTCCCAACAAGACCTCCTGCGGCTGGGGGCACTACCTGGACAACGACGGCAACGAGCTGTGGGGCGAGGGTGGTATCAACGATCGGCCCGGACAGAACGCCGTGCCCAAGGACGAGGCGTGGAAACTCATCGCCAAATTCGGTTACGAAGTGGCCGAGGCGGTCGCAGCGTCCTCCAACAACACTAACCAGGTGGCCCTGTTCTACGTGGACTTCCGGGCGCGGATGCTGTACGAGCACGACGTCGAGGACGCAGATTGGGAGAGCCAAGATGGTCCAGGCATCTTCGAGTGGCACGACTATAACTACCCCGGGTGGATCAGCGACACAATCGTCTTGAGTAATGTGATGGCCGGTCACCGAAACTATTACGTACACGATCTCGTCACCCACGACGGAGACACGTGGCGTTGTACCCAGATCCACGAGCCAAACCCAAGCCGGGAGCCCGGCACCTCTGGCGGCGCCGCCTACTGGGACGAGGAAGGCTTCAGCGGGATCGACCCGTGGACGATGGGCGTGTGGTACAACGTGGGGGACGCAGTGACCTACAACGGCAGCACGTGGGACTGCGTCTACGCGCACACCTCGCAGGTCGATTGGTACCCCGGCGCCCCAGGACTGTGGTTCTGGGAGGAAAGATAGATTCTGAGAGCGTGCTAGCTTAACTCGGACAGTCTAAAGTCCAACCGACAAGAAACATGGCTCCCCCGAAAAGGGGGAGCCATGTGCAAATAGATACTGTACGTCGTCAGGCTAGCTGACCGTCTCCCAGGCCCGCGTCCCGCCCAGCACGACGGCGAGCTGCTCCCAGCCCTCGCGCTGCAGGAAGCTGGCGGCGATCATGGAGCGCAGCCCGCTACCGCAGAAGACGTAGACCGGCTGATCGCGGGGGATCTCGCCCGCCTGATCCGGCAGCTGGGTCAGATGCACGTGATGCCCACCCAACAGGCCGCCCTCTTCCTTGATCTCCTCCTGGCCCCGCACGTCGAGGAGCCAGCCCGCGTCGCCCGCTCCCAGACGGCGACTCAGCTTCTGAACCGCCACCAATTCGATGGCGGCGCTCTCCCGTCCACTCATGTGCCAGGGCAGCATACCGCCGGAGAGCGTCCCGACCAGGTCATCGTAACCGATACGGAGCAACGTGCGCACCTCGGGCGTCGGATCGGCGTGGGACGTGACCAACAAGAGCGGTTTATCGTAGGGCAAGAACCAGCCGGCGAAGCTCGCCAATCCCTCCTGCCAAATGGAGAGGGCGTCCGGAACGTGCGCCCCGCCGAACGCCACCTCGTCGCGCGTATCGACGACGACAGCCGAGGCCATCTGCTCCTCGAAAGCGCCGGGTGTCAAGGGCGTTGGCGCCGGCAGCGTGCCCAACAACGGCGCACCCTCTAGGTTGAGGCGTTCCATGCGGCGGAAGTACGGCGGTCGCTCCAGGGTCTGAGCGACGTGCTCGACAAACGCCTGCTCCTCCGTATACTGCAGCTGGGGATTACGCCGGCGCTCCAACCCGAGGGTCGTCCAGACCCGTTCGGCGATCTCGCTGCCGCAGACGGAGCCGGCGCCGTGAGCCGGGCAGACGATGACGTCGTCTCCCAGCGGCAAGAGTCTGTCAAAGAGCGAATGATAGAGCAAGCGCGCCATCTCTTCCTTGGAGATATCGTCGGGGAGATCCACCCGCCCGACGTCGCCCGCGAAGAGGGCGTCCCCGGTGAAGACGATCCACGGCTCACCGTCGGGGTCGTGCAAGAGGTAGCTCATGGAGCCGGGCGTATGCCCCGGCGTGTGAATGGCCCGGATCTCAAGGCGCCCCACCCGCCACTCCTGACCGTCCTGCACGGCGTTGCCGTACTGATAGTCCAACTCGCCGTCCGCGTGCCAGATCTCCGCGCCGATGCGGGCGGCCAACTCAACGGAGCCGATGACGTAGTCCTCGTTGCGGTGGGTCTCCAGGATCGTTGTGAGACGATATCCTGCCCGCGTCGCTTTGTCGACGTAGACGCCGCAGTCGCGCCGGGGATCGATGACCAGCGCCTCGCGCTGATCGCCGATCAGATACGAATAGTGGGCCAGTCCTGGGGATTCTATGCGTTCGAACAACACGTGTAACCTCCTCGTCGCCTTCGTTCAACGGTTTTCACTATCATACAAACACCTGCCCCTGGACCTTCTCGGCAGGAGCAGGTGTTTTCATTGTATGGGGTATCTCTCTAGCGTGGGTTCGGCCCGGTGACCGTAGGGTTGTCCGGGTAGGAGCTCCACTCGGTGAAGGAGCCCTCGTAGATCAGCACGTGGGGATAGCCCAGGTACCACTTGAAGAGGATGAACTCGTTGGTGGCCTCGCGCCCGGTCCCACAGGAGCAGATCACGGTCTTGTCCAGGGTGATTTCGTGCTCGTCAATCACTTCCTG
>CAZCPK010000341.1:0-4804 GCA_964500755.1 uncultured Anaerolineales bacterium | reverse complement strand
AATCCGTGGTTAAGTTTTCGGTCTGATCCTGCGAAGTCCAAAAGAGCCACTAAATTTTACCTCGATTTCTATAAAACTTAATCACCCTGACCTTTTATTTCTCTGTGTTCTCGGTAACTCGCTGTGGTTTTGCATCCATTGACCACCCGACCACGCGACCACCCGACCACCCGACCACCCGACCAAACTCCCAGAGGAGCCAGGTATACAGTCGGGTCGGACGATGCTGCACAGGCATAGACCGAAGTTATGTCAAGCAATCTTGACTTTCGTCCTTGCGTGTGTTATCCTCGTTAAGGTGGGATAGTTCTCAACTATCCTTGCAAAGACAAAGAATAATCTACCAACAGGAGCCAGCATGTACTGGGAACGTGTTACCGAGGAAATTTTCGTCTTCACCAGCGAGCGTTATGCGCGCGTCAACTCCGTCGCGGTTCTGACCAAAGACGGCGTCGTCGCCATCGACGCCCTTCCCTTTCCCGACGAGGCCCGGCAGATTGCGCAGTTCCTCGACGTTCGCGGTAAAGGACAGTTTCACTCCCTGATGCTCACGCATCATCACATCGATCACGTCTACGGCCTGTACGCCTTCCCCGATCACCTGGACCTCTTCGCCCACGCCCTCTGCCGGAAGACGTTGCGGGAAACGGGCGAGCAATCGCTCGCCGAAGCCCGGGCCAATAACCCCGCCTTTGCGGAAGTTGAGCTCCGTATTCCCACGGTCACCTTCGACGAAGGCGAGCTGCTGGTCAAGGCCGGCGATCGAACCTTCCGCCTCTTCCGCCTACCCGGCCACGCGGAGGACAACATCGGCGTCTACATTGAAGAGGAGCGGGTCCTGATCTCGGGAGATGCCACAATGGCCATCCCCATTATCGCCCAGGGGGACTGGCGCAGGGAGCTAGAGACCCTGCAGAAGATCAAGGAGCTCGAGCCCCTCACCGTTATTCAGGGGCATGGCGAGGTGATTCTGCGCGGGGAGGTCGATACCGTGATGGATCTTTACCGCGATTACCTCACGTGTGTGGAAGAAAAGGCGCGCGAGGTCCTGGAACAAGGCCGCCCCCGCGATACCATCTGGGACATTCCGCTCGAAGCGTGCGGGCTGGAACGGGTGCCGCTGGGCGTCGCCAGCCACCAGCTCCACGTCGCCAACATCTTCACCATCTACGATCAGCTCCAGGCCGAACAGGGAGACCGCCCGACCACGGAGGAGTAAAACGTTCCAACGTTAGGACGTGAGAACCTACATGCCCAGGCTCAGGGAATGGTTACAACGCTATATGCAGTTCCTGGAACGCGAGAACGCCTCGTACTACACCATCAAGAACTACCACACCGACATTGAACAATTTATCGACTACTGCGCCGAAAACGACGTCACCCGCTTATCCGAGCTGCGTCGCGAGCTGGTGCGAAACTATCTCGCCAAATTGGACGAAGACGACTACGTGCGCGCCAGCATCGCCCGGCGTGTCTTTGAGCTGCGCGCTTTTGGGGATTTTCTCCTGCGGGCCAAAGCCTGGGACCAGAACCTCTTTCGACGGATCTACGCGCCCCGGGTCCCCCGACGATTGCCGAAGTATCTGACCCACGAGGACGTGCAGAAGCTGTTACAGGCGCCGGGCACCGACACCGCCCAGGGATTGCGCAATCGCGCTATCCTGGAGACGCTCTACGCTTCGGGCGTGCGCGTCAGTGAACTGAGCGGACTCCACGTCGCGGACGTGGAGCTACAGACGGGCGAGATGCGCGTCGTGGGCAAGGGCGACAAGGAACGTCTCGTCCTGCTGGGTCGCCCCGCCGTCGCGGCCCTCAAAGCCTACCTGCAGGTCGGACGCCCGGAACAGGCCGGAGGCAAACCGAGCCGGGCGCTCTTTCTCAACCGCCTCGGAGGACGGCTCTCGGTCCGGTCGATCAGCACCATCGTGCGCCAGGCGGGCATCCAGGCCGGCCTCGCGGAGAAAGTGACTCCCCACCTGCTGCGCCACACCTTCGCCACCCACCTGCTGGAAGGCGGCGCCGACCTGCGCGTCGTCCAGGAGCTGCTGGGCCACAGCAGCCTGGAGACGACCCAGATCTACGCGCACGTGACGCAACGTCACGCAAGAGAGAGCTACGACCACGCCCATCCCCGCTCCAACGCCGACGAGGAGGCCGGATAGAACGTCGCCGTCTCACCGCCCAAAACAAAAGAGCGACCGGCAAGCGGTCGCTCTCCTTGTATCTAGCTGAATCTGGCTAGCCGACCGGCTCCGGCGCTTCTTCCGCGCACCGCAGGGCCAATTCACCCTCCTCGACGTCCATAAGAACTGTATCCCCGGGCCGGAATTCGCCCGAGATCAGTGCGTCGGAGAGCGGCGTCTCGATCTGCTGTTGGATCAAACGGCGTAGCGGACGCGCGCCGTACTCCTCATCGTATCCTTCCTCGGCGAGCCAGTCACGGGCCGCCTCCGTTAGCTCCAATTCCAGATCGTTCTCGCGTAACCGGACCCGTACCTTTTCCAGCTCCAGATCCACGATCTCACGCAGGGCCACTTTATCCAGCGAACGGAAGACGACGATCCCATCCAGGCGGTTGAGGAACTCGGGGCGGAAGAGCCGGCGCAGGCGGGATTTCAGCTTGCGCGACATCTCCTCATACTCCCGGTCCTCGTCTCGCTGCGTGGCAACCGCGACCTCGAAGCCCAACGCGCCCTCCCGCCGGATCTCCTGGGCGCCGACGTTGGAGGTCATGATGATGATGGCGTTGCGGAAGTCGACCTTGCGTCCACGCGCATCGGTCAAACTGCCCTCCTCCATAATCTGCAGCAGCATATTGAACGCGTCCGAGTGCGCCTTCTCAATCTCGTCGAAGACGATGATCGAATAGGGGCGCCGACGGACGGCCTCGGTCAGCTGACCGGCCTCGTCGTATCCGACGTAGCCGGGAGGCGCGCCGACCAGCCGCGCGACGGAATGTCGCTCCATAAACTCGGACATATCCAGCTGCACCAGTGCGTCCTCACTTCCGAAGAGGAACTCGGCCAACGCTTTGGAGAGCTCCGTCTTGCCCACCCCCGTGGGACCCAGGAAGATAAAGGACCCGATGGGCCGCCGCGGATCCTTGAGACCGGCCCGAGCGCGCCGCACGGCCTTGGAGATTACGGAAAGCGCCTCGTTCTGGCCCACGACCCGCTTACGCAGTTCTTCTTCCATGTCCATCAGGCGCTGGGTCTCCTCTTTCGCCAGCTGCATCACGGGAATGCCGGTCCACATCGCGACGATCTCCTCAATGTCCTCCGGCTCCACCGTGAGCCCTTCTTCCAAATGCTGCTCCTCTCGCAGCCGGGTCATCTCCTCTTCCAGATCCTGCACGTCCTCATCCAGATCCGCCAGCGCGCGCTGATCGTCCAACAGCAGCAAGCGGGCCCGCTGGATGCGCAGATCCTGCAGCTCCTCAAATATATCTCGCAGCCGCACGGAGCTGGGAGATTTGTACATCCGCACGCGGGACGCGGCCTCGTCCATCAGATCGATGGCCTTATCGGGCAGGTGCCGCTCGGTGACGTATCGCGAGGAGAGGCGCACCGACTCTTCCAGGGCCTGCTCGCTGATGGTCAGGCGGTGGTGCTGCTCGTACGCGTGCTTGATCCCGCGCAGGATCTCCAACGTCTCCTCGGCGTTGGGCTCCTCGACCATCACCGGCTGGAAGCGCCGCTCCAGCGCCGCGTCCGACTCCACGTGCTTGCGGTACTCGTCCAACGTGGTGGCGCCGATGCACTGCAACTCCCCACGCGCTAACGCCGGCTTGAGGATGTTGGCCGCGTCGATGGACGATCCGGCCGAGCCGGCGCCCACGAGCATGTGCAGCTCGTCGATGAAGATGATGATGTCCGCGCCCTTCAGCTCCTCCAGGACCTTCTTCAGCCGCTCCTCGAATTGCCCCCGGTACATCGTGCCGGCGACCAGCGAGCTGATGTCCAGCTGGACCACGCGCTTATCTAAAATGGGACCGGGCACGCCGCCGGCGATCACTCGCTGCGCCAGCCCTTCGACGATGGCCGTCTTGCCGACGCCCGGTTCGCCGATCAGCGCGGGGTTGTTCTTGGTGCGCCGGGCGAGGATCTGGATGACCCGCTCGATCTCGGTCTGCCGACCGATCACAGGATCCAGACGCCCTTCCCGGGCCATCTCCGTCAGATCAACGGCCACCTGCTCCAACAAGGAGTCGGAGGAGCCGCTACGTTTCTTCTCCCGCGAGCGACGCCCCCCACTCGTGCGCTGTAAACCGCGCGACTGGGTCGGCATCACCTGCAAGACGCGCCGCCGCACCATATCCACCGTCAGGCTGAACTTGGCCAGAATCGCCAGGATAAGACCCTCTTGCTGGCGCAGTAAAGCCAACAGAAGATGCTGCGTGTCGACGGCGGGGCTGGCGTACCGCTTGGCCTCCTCAATCGCCACCGTCAGCACCACCTCCGTGCTCTGGCGCAGATTGGGGGCCTCTTGACGCAGGGCCGCCGCGCCGGAGAGGCGCTCCACCATGCGCTGCACGTCCTGGGGACGCATGCCCATATCGCGCAGCACGCGACCGGCCAGGCCCTCGCTCTCTAATAGCAATCCCAGGAGAATGTGCTCCGGGCCGATGGTCGCGTGGCGCATCCGCACCGCTTCCACCTTGGCGAAGTGCAGTACTTCTCGTGAACCAGATGTAAATCGTTCTAAGTTATCCGCCATTGCGATTGTTCCTCGATGTGTTCCAACAGTCGTCTATCAACGCACCCGTGGGTGCCGAATCCCAAAAAATGAATCCTAATGAACA
>CAZCPK010000340.1:0-4809 GCA_964500755.1 uncultured Anaerolineales bacterium | reverse complement strand
CTCCCGGTCGTTGACGATCCGGCCTCTGCCCTGGAGCCGGACGCGCCGTTGATCCCCGAGCGACCGCCGCTGGAGAAGGGCAATCTCTGCGAGCACCACCTCGTCCGCAACGGCGACCCCGATCCTGTGCTGGCGACGTGCGAGACCGTGCTGGAGCGCTCCTATCAGCTACCACACCAGGAGCATGTCTACATGGAGACCGAGGGCGTATTGGCGATTCCCGAGCCCGACGGCGGCGTGACGCTCTACGCCAATAACCAGAGCCCCTTCATCAACCGGGCCAACGTCGCGGCGCTGCTGGGACTGCCGGAGGAGCAGGTGCGCAGCATCCAGCCGCCCATCGGCGGGGCCTTCGGCGGCAAGGACGACGTGATGTATGAACTCTCGGCGCAAGCGGCCAAGCTGGCGCTCCTCACCGGGCTGCCCGTGCGGCTGATTCTCACCCGCTCGGAGTCGATGCAGATCTCGTACAAGCGCCAGGCGCTGCGCGCGGACCTGACGCTGGGGGTGAACGAGGCGGGGCGCCTGCAGGCGGCGCGCGCCTATCTGCTGGCCGACAGCGGCGCCTACGCGGCGATGACGCCCATGGCGGCGTGGCGCGCCACCATGCACGCGGTCGGCGCCTACCGCTACACCGACGTCCACGTCGATACCGACGTTGTCTACACCAACAACGGCTACTCGGGCGCCTTCCGTGGCTTCGGCAACACCGCCGCCGCCGCCGCCATCGAGATGGCCATCGACGAGCTGGCGCACGCGCTGGGTCGGGACCCGCTGGCCTTCCGGCTCGAGAATTGCCTGCGGGCGGGCGACCGGACCATGACCGGTGTCCGGCTGGAGCCGTCCGTGGGCCTGACGAAGGCGTTGCGCTGGGTGCGGGAGCACTCGGACTGGACGCGCAAACGCGCCGCCTACGCCGAACAGCCCCGGGACGCTGCCCGCCTGCAAGGTGTCGGCGTCGCCTGCTACTTTCACGGCAGCGGCCTCGGTGGGGAGGGCGACGACTTCGCCGTCAGCACCCTTAAGATCGAGGAGGATAACAGCATCACGCTCACCTCGGGCCTGACCGACTTCGGGCAGGGGAGCCGCACCGTCTTCACGCTGCTGGCGGCGGAGGTGCTGGGCGTCGACATGGCGCGCGTTCGCGTGCTGCGCCCCGACACACACACCGCCGTCGACTCCGGTCCGACGGTGGCCTCGCGCGCGTCCATCGTGGGCGGCAACGCCACCCGCGTCGCGGCGGAGAAGGTGCGCCAGGAGCTGCGTCTCGCCGCCGCTGACCTCTTTGGCTGCGCGCCAAGTCGGGTGGTGCGGGCGGGCGAGCGCTTCATCGGTCCCGCCGAAGAGCCACACACCTTCGAGGAGATCGTGGCGCACGCCCGTGAGATGGGCTTCCAGCTCTCCGCGGAGGGCCGCTGGGAGATCCCGCCTATCGAGTGGGACTTCGAATGCGGCGCCGGCACGCCTTACTTCGCCTACGTCTTCGGCGCCCAGGTGGCCGAAGTGGAGGTCAACCGCCGGACGGGCAAGGTCGCCGTCACGAACATCTGGGCCGCCCACGACGCCGGGACGATTCTCTTTCCCCAGGGCGCCCGGGGCCAGATGTACGGCGCCATCGTCCAGGGGCTGGGCTACGCGCTGCTGGAGAACTACCGCTTCGAGAAGGCGGTGCCGCAGACGACGGACCTGCGGACCTATCGCATCCCCCGGGCCATCGACGTGCCCGACATCGAGGGGACGTTCGTCACCACGCAGCTGGAGGAAGGGCCGTTCGGCGCTAAGAACATGGCGGAGCCGTTGATGCTGGCGACGGCGCCCGCCATCGCCAACGCCGTCTTCCACGCGACGGGCGTGCGCGTGCGCCGATTACCCATCGACCGTGCCTCGCTGCGCGAGGCACTTTCATCATCTTAGTCGTTACTGAAATGAAAGGAGAGTACGGATATGGACTCAACTACTCAGGCGGCTATCGTCACCGAAGGTTTGACCCGCCGCTTTGACGACCTCGTCGCCGTGCGGGAACTGACGCTGACCGTGCCGCGCGGTGTGATCTTCGGTTTCCTGGGGCCGAATGGGGCCGGGAAATCGACCACCATCCACATGCTGACGGGACTGCTGCCTCCGACGGCGGGACGCGCCCGGGTCGCCGGGCACGACGTGGGGCAGGAGACGCTGGCGGTAAAACAGCGCATCGGCGTCGTCCCCGAGGAGCTGGCGCTCTACGAGCGCTTGACCGTCGTGGAGCAGCTGGAGCTGGCGGGACGCCTCTACGGTCTCAGCCTGGACCAGATCCGCGCGCGGACGCCGACCCTCCTCGATCTACTCGAGCTGGAAGATGGGGCGGACAAGATGATCATCGACTATTCCCAGGGCATGCGCAAGAAGACGGCCCTGGCCTGCGCGTTGATCCACACCCCGGAGATCCTCTTCCTTGACGAGCCCTTCCAGAGCGTCGACCCCATCTCGACCAGGGCGATCAAGGAGGTGCTGCGGGACATGGTGGCGCGGCGCAACACGACCATCTTCTTCTCGACCCACGTCATGGAGCTGGCGGAGCGCTTCTGCGACCGCGTCGGCATCATCCATAAGGGACAGCTGCTCACCGTGGGCAGCGTCGACGAGTTGCGGACGCAGGCCGAGTTGGGCGCGGACGCCTCGCTCGAGGAGGTCTTCGTCGAGACGGTGGGGGTCGGGGCGGAGAGTGCGGGACTGCTGACCTGGCTCACGGAGGACGTGACATGACCCACCTGCTTCAGGAACTCCGCTCGCTGTTCTGGCTGCAGTGGACGCTGACCAAGGCCATCTTTCGTAGCCGCCGCCTGGCGGACCGCGCCTACATCCTGCGCCTGCTCCTGCTGGTGATCCAAGTCGTCTTTGCCGGGCCGTTTTTCCTGGCGTTAGGCGTCGGCACCGCGATCTTGCTCGCCAGCCTCTCGCCGGCTGCGGCCTACGAGGCGACGCTGGCGATCAACGTCTTCCTGATGTTCGCCTGGTTGATGCTGCCAACCTCGTACAGTTCGCAGATCGTGGAACGTTTCGAGATCTCCCGGCTCTTCCGGTATCCGGTGAGCTTTCGTGCCATCGTCGTGGGCAGCGCTGCGATTTCCGCGCTGAGCATCACGGGTCTCTGGTCGTTGCCCATCCTCCTGGGGGAGATCGTGGGGCTGGCGTGGCACGCGCCGCTTAGCCTGCCGCTGATTCTGCTCGGCGCGCTGCCGATGTTTGGGTTGCTCACCCTTACCGGACGTATCCTGGAGGATCTCTTCGACCTGGTGGCGGGCGATCGACGACTGCGCGGTCTCGCGCTTTTCCTGCTCTCCCTTCCCTGGATGGTGTTATGGGGGGGACAGCAGCTGGTGCGGATATTTCCCTCGCTGCTCGATCATCTGCCCGCCCCAGTACAGCTGTCGTTTGAGCGGCTGGCCGAAGCCGGCAGCCTGGGGGAGTTTCTCACCATGCTTGCGCCGTCACGGGTGTTGATCTGGCTGCCGCCCGGCTGGGCCTCCGCGGGCATGAGTGCGGGAATCGCCCACTCCGTGTGGCACGCGCTCGCCTATCTGATCCTCTCCGGGGTCGCCGTCGGCGTGCTGTTGGGCATTCACAGCTGGATCACCCGGCGCTTGATGTGGGGTGCGACCCTCTCTCTGGGCGCGGAGCGCGTGCGCGATCGAGGCCGGCGACTGCGTCTACCCGGTCCGCCCGCGCTTTCGGCGCTCTTCCAGAAGGATCTGCGCTACCTGCGCCGAAACCCCATCTCCCGGCGGGGTATCCTTGCCTCACTCTTTATGGTGGTGGTCGTGCCACTCGGGCTCCTTCAGGTTGAGGGGCCCGAGTTATCGGCTCAGTTCCGGGCGTTGTTGCCCATGATCCTGGGCGCCGGTTTGATCTTCCTCAGTAACATGACGGTCAACTTATCCCTGCTGGGGAACTACTTTGGGAGCGTCGATCGGGAAGGGCTGGGGTTGCTGGTACAGGCGCCACCGGAGCGACGCTACATCTTGCTGGCGTCCAATCTCGCGATGCTGGTGATTATGTTACCGTTCTCCATGCTGGTCATGGCTGGGTTCGCCTGGTGGGCGGGGGATTTATCTCTGGTACCCCTAGGGCTCGTCTGGGGGAGTGCGCTGCAGTTGGTGACCGCCCCCGTCTATCATCTGGCGGCGATTCTCGCTCCCTACCGGACCCAGATACAACAGGGGAAACAGCAGGGCGGCAACCTCGGCGCCTTTCTGGCGTGGCTTGCGACCGGGATTCCGGCGGCGTTGCTAGGCGCCCTCCTATTCATTCCCTACTACCGGTGGCCTTTTAGCATGTTTTTCGTCGCGCCTCTGGCGTTGGTGGTCAGCGCAGGCTTTTACTGGCTTACGCTCTCCCCGCTGGCTCGTCTGCTGATGCGGCGCGAGCACCGCATTCTGGACGCCGTCACCCGGGATTTCTGAGGAACTGCCTCACCAAGCTGCGGTTTTGAAGACGTCAACGGATGCAACGGATTAAACTGATTGGCTGCAGTGAAAAGGCCGGTTCGTTCTTGAAGATCAGTCAACGTCCGCTTGAAATTACGGCATAAGGTGTGTTGTATCTGACTGCATGCTAGTGCCGTACTTTCAGTTGGAAACTTGTGACTCTACTGAAAAAAGGTTTTTCAGTAGAGAAAGGGATACTGTATGTTGTGGTTGGGCTAAGCCCAACCACAACATACAGTCCATATTTTTCTTTGGCTGACCCTTTTTCAGGGCAGCCAACTTGTGGCTCTTTGAGGTTTCGCCGGATGCAAGGACAACGTTTGCCACGCGCCTCCTGTCACAACGC
>CAZCPK010000339.1:0-4828 GCA_964500755.1 uncultured Anaerolineales bacterium | reverse complement strand
GGTACGCAACCCGCGTGCTTTGAGAGTCTTGAGGGTTTCCAGCCGCTGTGTGGGCGTGGCTGCCCGGGGTTCGAAGTGTCGACCCAGCTCATCGTCGAGGGTCATCAGGCTCAGGCCAACGGTGCACCGCTCGAACTGGCCCAGCAAATCTAAATCACGCAATATGAGCTCGGACTTGGTTAGGATATCCACGGAGATCTGATATTCCAGCAGGAGCTCCAGGATCTGTCGCGTGAGCCGATAGTGTGCTTCGGCGGGTAGATAAGGATCGGTGACGCTGGACAGGAAGACCGTGCCCCTCAACGGTGTCCGCATGTGGGCCAAACGTTGCTTCAGAAGCTCTGGGGCGTTCACCTTTACGTCTACAAAAGTTCCCCAGGGCTCGGTGTGGCCTGTAAAGCGCTTCATGAAGCGTGCGTAACAGTAGACGCAGCCATGGACGCAGCCGACGTAGGGGTTGATGACGTACTTTGTATCCGGCAATTTGCTTCGCTGTAATATAGTTCTTGCCTTAATCTCGCTGACCGCCATTACGAACCTCCCTTCGAATCCGCCTTATCATGATATGACTTTTCCCCTGGAGGATTAATTTTCCCGTCGTCTAGCTTCCTGGACCCGCTTTCTGGTTTTAGTATGTGTTTGAATGACGCGCTCAAACTCGTCGGCGACGAGTTGGGTGCCGGTGCTGTTGAGGTGGACGCCGTCCAGCGTGACGTGGAGGCCCCGTCGGCGTGCGCGCGCGTCGATCTGTTTGGCGGTGCGCAGCCATAGCGCGTCGAAGAGGACCCGCAGCGCGTTGGGCGGTAGGTAGCTCGAGACCGGTCGGCCTTCAAGATAGGCCAGAATGGGCGTGCGTAGATCCAGGTAATCGATGCCCGGATCCTCCGCCGTCAGGGCGGCGATCTCCTCGGCGTATGCGGCCAGCTGACGGTTCCAGGGATTGCCTGGGGTCTCGCCCTTCAATAGCGGCGAGACGGCGACGATCTTCTGCGCGTAGTCCTTAAGCCAGTCGAGCGTTGCATTGTAGTAGGCGCTGAATTCCCCGGGATGCATGGCGTGAGGATCGCGGAGGATCACGTCGGACGCCCGAAAGGTCCAGCTGCTGAAGCGTCGCAGCACGTCGTTGACGCCGACCCAGAGAAAAGTCAGGTCAAAATCCTGCTTTATCGTGGTGTTGGTCATTCGATAGTGCAGGCTGACGACGGTATCGTTGCCCTCTCCCAGATTGACGAGGGTGTGCTCTGGTAGGCGCTCTTGCAGTATCTTTACGTACGAACAGCCTGGAATACCCTCGGTCAGGCTGTCTCCGACAAATGCAATTCTCATGCTTTCTCCTGTCACCCTTGGGCTGCACGCTCTGTTCGAGAGTGCGGTGTCGCAGATCATGATTCTGCTCAAGCTATAATTACTGCTGACATGGTAATCTGCCTTCAGCAAAAGTCAAAGTTAGCCTGCGAGTATTGGGGAGGAGAGAGAGTCGGGATGTGAAGGGATCTTTTTCTGCTGTCAGCCGAAGATATAAGGAAATCTCCGACGTCATGTCAATGTGTACACATGACGCCGGAGGTATAAGTTGGCCCCAAAGTGAGGGCCGCCGGGATGCTCAGTTGACCCGGTCTATAGATTATGGAGACGGGTGGCCAACAGCAGCAGAACTGCCGCAATAACGACCATCCAAAAGGTGTAGGGTGCCAGAGCTGCGATGTTTAGGATACCCTGTTGGAGCAGTATCGCCATAAAAGTTAGCACCAGCGCAATCCACCACGTTATACTCTTGGGGGGAGAAACTTGCATGATTTGATCTCCTTGCTTATCTACGAGCTAGTTATTAGCGACCTCGAGTCAAAAAAGCCAGCACACCGACGAATAGGGAAGCTCCAATGATTGACCAGATGATGGGGAAAGGTTGACCTTGAATGTTGAGCGTTAGGACCAACGGCAGGCTTAACTGGCCTGCCAGCCAGTAGCCCAGCAACGCGCCAATAACGCCGACAATGGAGGAGAGCAGAAAGCCCCCAACGGAATAGCCGACGATGGCTTGTGCGATAGCGCCGCAGATCGCGGCGATGAGCAAGAGGACAAGAAATCCTATGAAGTTCATGGTTGCCCCCTACCGTCGAAAGACACGGCGACCAAAGATCAGAGACAGGATGAAGAGTACGAGGAAGACGAAGAAAAGGATCTTGGCGATGGATGTCGCTGTGCCCGCGACGCCGCCGAAACCAAGGACGGCGGCGACGAGTGCGATGACCAAAAAGATGATAGCCCACCTCAGCATATTTCCTCCTTAATCTGTGTGCGTGTGTAGTGTATGCACTTGAAACTTAACTTTTATTGTATAATATCTGTCCCCGGCTGAGGTTGAATCTACCGCTGGTCTAGGTTGGAAACGTTTGATTTAAGGACGCCAGACGTTGTGGACGTTGGTTTCTCGTTGAAGAGCCGCCCTCAACGAGGGCGGCCCTTTAGTTTTCCGCGAGGTGAAGTGGCCAGGAGACTTCAGGCGCTATCAATGAGGATGGCTCGGGCAGGGGCGCCATCGCCTCCAGCGATGTTGAGCGGCAGACAGACCAGCTGGTAGGCTCCGGCCGGGACCCCGCTCAGGTTCAACCCCTCGACCGGGATCACGCCGGCTTTGAGCAGGATCTGATGAGATGGCGCGCCCTGACCGAACGGGGCGACGGAGAGGTAGTCGATGCCGACGAGCCGGACGCCACGTTCCACCAGCCAGCGCGCGCCGTCCTCTGGGATCGCGACGAATTCCTCCTGGAACGTCCGCTCACCGCGCGCCCAGAAAGCCGAGTTTTGCGTGTGGAAGAGCACCCGCGTTGTGCCTTCCGGCAGCGGCAGCGAGGACAGCACCTCCGCCGAGAGCGTGACGACCTCCAGCGCCTCGACGACCAGCGCCGGGCCCACGAGTATGTCGAGATCCAGGCTGTCGACGGTGGCGCCGCCGGGGACGAAGTGCGCGGGCGCGTCGACGTGGGTGCCGGTATGCGCGCCCAGGATGAGGCGACTGAGGGTAACGTTGTCTCCGTCCGCCAGGTCCGAGGTGATTTCACGCTGCAGCGGTTCTTCGCCCGGCCAGACCGGTAGGTCTTCGGTGAGCGGTAACGAAATATCGTAGATCATGGCGTCTCCTTTGAAGGTGGTCACTTGGTCGTTTGGTCAGGTGGTCGTTTGGTCAACGGATTTCGTTCGATGGGCGGCTTGGCGCGCTCGTCGATCTTCAACTGGAGGACGTCGGGACGCGCGTAGTGTCCGACTACGTCGAAGTCCAGCTTGCCGCGCACGATCTCGGCGCGGTCGAGAGTGGCGTAGAGGATCCCCTCCTCGTCGTAGAGCGGCCCGGCGAGGATCTCCCCCAGGGGCGAGATGATGACGCTGCCGCCGCGACACATCACCTCCGGCTGCGCTTGCAGCTCGGTGCTCGCCCGCAAGTCCGATGGATACATATCGCGGCGCACGAACTGGTTGCAGCCCAGCACGAAGCAGCGTCCTTCCAGCGCGACGTGACGCAGCGTAGCCTGCCACGTCTCCCGCGCGTCCGCCGTCGGCGCCAGGTAGAGCTCCACGCCTTTGGCGTAGAGCGCCATACGGGCCAGGGGCATGTAGTTTTCCCAGCAGATCAACCCCCCGAGGCGTCCCAGCGCGGTCTCCAGCACGGTCAGTGTGCTGCCGTCGCCCTCACCCCAGATCAGCCGCTCGGCGCCGGTGGGCTTGAGCTTGCGATGCTTGCCGAGCAGCGTGCCCTCGGGGCCGAAGTAGAGCAGGGAGCAGTAGAGCGTGCCTCCACCAAAGTCGGCGTCGCGCTCCGTCACGCCCACCGCTACGTAGACGCCGGCCTCGTGGGCCGCCTGCCCGATTGCCTCTGTCGCCGGGCCGGGCACAGGGACGCTATTCTCCCAGTAGCGCTGCCAGAGTCGTCGACCCTCGGGGCTGCGGCTGCCGACCACCATGCCGAAGCCTAGGCCGCGCGGGTAGGCAGGGATCAGGGACTCGGGAAAAAGGATAAACTGCGCGCCCTCGGTGGCGGCCTCGTGAATCAGGCGACAGGTCTTGGCAACCGTCGCCTCCCGGTCGAAGAGGATGGGCGCTGCTTGCACCACGGCGACGTTGGCACTGGCTTCTGGCATCTTTTTTCCTCCGCTCGCTTCTGGATTGGATACTCCAAGTATAGAGCGTTCTCGATGTTGTCAAATCCTACCCTGGAGGGACATCTTCAGTTTGACAAGGGCGTTCCGACGGTTAAACTGAACTTGGTGCCGCGAATAGAGAATCCAGGTAGCAGGAGGTCAACGATGCGTTACATCATGAAGCAGAAGATTTTAAGTCTGACCGACTCTTTCACGATCCAGGACGTCGACGGGAACCCAGTCTATGAGGTCAAGGGGAAGGTACTGAGCGTGGGGGATCGGTTGGATTTTTACGATAGGAACGGTCAGCGGATCGCATCCATTCGCCAGAAGGTCTTGAGTCTCAAGCCGAGATACTTCATCTACCGGAACGGGCAGCAGCGGGCGCGGATTAAGAAGCGTCGCTTTACGTTGGTTCGCGATAAATTCCGCGTCGAGGTGATGGGCGCGCCGGACCTGGAGGTGGTGGGTAGCATCCTGGAGCACAACTACCGCTTCCTGCAACAGGCTCAAGAGGTGGCGCGGGTCTCCAAGAAGTGGGTCTCACTCCGGGACAGCTACGGCGTTGACGTGCGGCAGAGGACGGACGACGTGCTGATCCTGGCCTGCGCCGTGGTTGTGGACTTGATTAGCCATGACTAAGTAAGTCCGTAAAAGTTTCTTTACTCCAGACATATTCACCATCCGCTCCC
>CAZCPK010000338.1:0-4835 GCA_964500755.1 uncultured Anaerolineales bacterium | reverse complement strand
GTGCGCTTCGACCAGCCCAATCCCGTGCGGGTCGACGCCGGCGTCCGCGTAGGCGCGCCGGATCGACTTGGCCTGGCCCGTGGCGCGGGGCGCGTAGATGCTCTTGAAGCGCCCATCGCTGGACGCGCCGATGCCCCGGATCACGGCGTAGATGCGGTCTCCGTCGCGCTCGGCGTCCTCCAGGCGCTTGAGCAGTAGCATACCCAGTCCTTCACCGGCCAACATGCCGTCGGCGTCGGCGTCGAAGGGGCGGCTGCACCCCACCTTGGAGAAGGCCGGCGTCTTACTGAAGCAGAGGTAAGTGAAGGGCGAGTTGTCGGTGTCCACGCCGCCGGCAATCATCATGTCGCAGCGGCGCTCCACCAGGTGACTGAGCGCCATCTTGACGGCAGCCAGGCTGCTGGCGCAGGCCGCGTCGACCACGGCGTTCATGCCGCCCAGGTCGAAGCGGTTGGCGATACGCCCGGCAATGACGTTGCCCAACAAGCCGGGGAAGGAGTTCTCGTTCCAAGGGACGTAGGCCAGCTTGATCTTCTCAACGATGCGCTCCGTGTCCTCGTCGGAGAGGCCGCTGCTCTTGAGCACCCGTCGCCAGATCGGGTACTGCAGGCGGCTGCCCAGATCGGTGATCAGCTTCTGCCCGCCGGCGATGCCGATCACAACGCCCACGGCGTCGCGGTCGAAGTCGCGCTCGGCGCCGTAGCCGGCGTCCTCAAAGAGGTCACGGGCCACCACGAGCCCCAGCAACTGCGAGACGTCGGTCACCTCAAGGATGTTAGGCGGTAGCCCAAACTCCAACGGGTTGAATCCCACGTCCGGGATAAAGCCGCCGTGTTTGCAGTAGGTCTTATCGGGCGCGGAGGGATCGGGATCGTAGTACTCTTCGATCTTCCAGCGCGAGGGCGGCACCTCGGTGATGCAGTCGATTTTGTTGAGGATGTTGTCCCAATACTCACGGACGTTGGCGGCCCGGGCGAAGATCCCCGCCGTGCCGATAATGGCGATGGGCGTATCCTTAAGCGTGTGAGCTTTCATAAAAATGTTACACTCCTCTCGTGCTTTACTGACGTGTAGCGTTCGCTGCACGTAACAGTATCAACGCGCAGCATACCTTGACCAGGTCACCGGGGATGAAGGGCAGCAGGCCCAATGAGACGGCCGCTTCCGGGCCGACGCCCAGCGCCAGCCAGGACACACCCATAAGGTAAATGGTTACGTTGCCCAGGATCAGAGCGAGCGCGCCATACCCACGTTCATGCAGCCACCCCGCGACGGACGCCGCAGCGACGAAGCCCAGCAGATAGCCGCCGGTTGGCCCAAAGAGCACCGCGAGACCCGCGGTCCCGCCGGCGAAGACGGGTAAGCCTACGACGCCTTGCAGCAGATAGGTCAGCACCGCCAGAGCGCCCCGCTGCGGGCCCAACACGACGCCCGCCAACAACACGGCCAACGTCTGCGCCGTGACCGGCACCGGGCTGAAGGGCAAGGTCACCCGCAGCCACGCGCTGAGCGCGATCAGTAATGACGCCGCCAGAACCGCCGCGACGTCCTGCGTCAGGCTCCGATTTCGCTTAAGCAATTGCCACCGATAGAACATACCTCACTCCTTTTTCTGATTTCTATGTACTTGAGCAATACGTCAGGCGGCGGGCTCGATCTGAACGAGCAGCGCGCCCTTCTCCACTTCCGCCCCAACCTGCACGGCGACCTGCACGACGCGACCGGCACTGGGCGCCTGTAACTGCATCTGCATCTTCATGGCTTCCTGAACGACGACAAGCTCGCCTTCCTCGACTTCGTCCCCCGTCTCGACCAACACTTCGACGATCATGCCCGGCATCGCAGCGGTCACGGCCCCGGCGCCCGGCCCCCGGCGCGCGGCCCGGCGCCTGCGATAGGCCGGATCTACCTGGGCCATGACCCGCCGCCCACCGATCAGCACTTCATAACGCCCACGACGCTCCGGACTCAAGTAGAGTTCCACGCTCTGCGTATCCCGCTGCAGCAGGTGCAGACCGTTGCCGTTCAGCGAGACGAGGTCAAAGTCGACCGGTTCGCCGTTGACGCGGAGTTCCGATTCCGCAATTTCCACGTCATATTCCCGTTCTCCGATAAGCACGCTGTACTGTGACATTGTGATCTCCTCTCCTAAAAGCGTATCTCTCACTCACATCTGCTCGCGCCAGGCCACAGTCCGCCAGACATTGCCCGTCCCGTTCCCCTCAGATACGGACCGGACGTTTCCCCGTTGGCGGTGGGCAAAGAGCGCGGCTGCCAGCGCAGCGTCACGCTCCAACGCGACGTCATTCTCCTGCGGTGACGGCTTGAAGGTATCCAAATAGGTGGTGTCCACGTTGTTCGCCAGGAAGGGCGGGCTGTCGACGACCTGGAAGAGAAATTCAAGGTCGGTATTCACGCCCCCAATCTGGAACTCGCGCAGCGCGCGACGCAATCGCAGGATAGCCGCAGCGCGGTTTTCGCCCCAGGCGATGACCTTGGCGAGCAGCGAGTCATAATCCGCCGTCACCTTCAGCCCCTGATAGAGCGCGCTGTCGACGCGAATGCCGGGGCCGCCGGGCTCCTTGAGGTGCGTGATCGTCCCGGTCGCGGGCAGGAAGCCCTGTTCGGGATCCTCGGCCAACACCCGGGCTTCGATGGCGGCGCCGCGCCAGGTGATGTACTCCTGAGCGTAGCGCAGCGGGCGACCCGCAGCCAGTCGCAGCTGTTCCTTAACGAGATCCAACCCGGTGACCATCTCGGTGACGGGGTGCTCCACCTGGATGCGCGGATTGACCTCGATGAAGTGGAAGGTCTCCTCCTCGTCCAGCAGGAACTCGACGGTGCCCAGGCTGCGATAGTTGAGCGCGCGACCGAGCCGCACGGCGGCGTCGAAGATACGTTGACGCTGCGCGGCGGTCAACGTCGCGGCGGGCGCCTCCTCAATCAGCTTCTGACGGCGGCGTTGGATGGAACACTCGCGCTCGCCCAGACAGAGCACGTGGCCCTCGCCGTCGCCCAAAATCTGCACCTCGATGTGCCGGGCGCGCTGGACCAGCGGCTCCAGGTAGACGGCGGCGTCGCCGAAGGCAGCCTGGGCCTCCGCTCGGGCGGCCCGCACAACCGCCTCCAGCTCTTCCTCCGAACGGGCCAGGCGAATGCCCCGCCCGCCGCCGCCCGCCGCCGCCTTGACCAGCACCGGAAAGGTGACCTGCGAAGCCAGGTCGTCAGGAAGCCGCGCGTCCGTCAGCGGGGCATCGGGGCCGGGTAGGACGGGCAGGCCCACGTCGCGGGCGACCTTGCGCGCCGTCAGCTTATCGCCCATCTGAGCCATGGTCTCCGGGCGCGGCCCAATGAAAGTAAAGCCGGCCTGCTCGACGGCGCGGGCAAAGTCGGGATTCTCGGAGAGAAAGCCGTAACCCGGATGAACGGCGGTAGCGTCACTGCGGCGCGCCGCCTGCAGGACAGCGTCGATGTTGAGGTAGCTCTGGGCGGCGGCGGTCGGGCCGATGTGGACGGCCTCGTCGGCGTAACGAACGTGGAGCGCCTCACGATCGGCGTCGGAATAGACGGCCACACTGGGCACCCCCAGGTCGCGGCAAGCGCGCATGATACGGATGGCAATCTCGCCCCGGTTCGCGATCAGTACTTTCATCTCGACTCCTTGCCTCACAGCGGGATGTTTCCGTGCTTGCGTTTGGGCGTCGTCCGGCGCTTGTCGCGGAGGAGCGCCAGCGCCGCGATGATGCGGGCGCGGCTCTCGGTCGGAGCGATCACGTCGTCCAGGTAGCCACGTGAGGCGGCGACGAAGGGATTGGCGAGATCGTCGCGGTAGTGTTGCGTCAGCGCCGCGCGTTCGGCGTCCGGGTCGGCGGCCTTGGCGAGGTCGCGCCGGAAGACGATCTTGACGGCGCTCTCCGGCCCCATCACGGCGATCTCGGCGCTGGCCCACGCCAGGTTGACGTCGCCGCGCAGGTGCTTGGAGCTCATGACGATGTAGGCGCCGCCGTAGGCCTTGCGCAAGATCAGGGAGACCTTGGGCACAGTGGCCTCGGCGTAGGCGTAGATCATCTTGGCGCCGTGCCGGATGATACCCTCGTGCTCCTGCTCGACGCCGGGCAGGAAGCCGGGCGTGTCGACGAGGGTCACCAGCGGGATGTGGTAAGCGTCGCAGAAGCGGATGAAACGCGCGCCCTTGTCCGAGGCATCGATGTCGAGGACGCCGGCGAAAGCGGCGGGCTGATTGGCGACGACGCCGACGGTTTGCCCGTCCAGGCGGGCGAAACCCACGACGAGGTTCTCGGCATAGGTGGCGTGCACTTCAAGGAAGTCGCCGTCGTCGACCAGAGCGGTGATGACGGCGCGCACGTCGTAGGGCTGTTGCGGATCCTCGGGCACCAGCTCCGCCAGTTCCGGCGTGGGGCGACGCGGGTCGTCGTCTGAGACCAGCTCCGGCGGCGGCGTCAGGTTATTCGAGGGCAGATAGGAGAGCAGCCAGCGCACCTGGGCCAGCACGGCGTCCTCGTCGGACGCGGTGAAGTGTGCCACACCGCTGCGTGCGCTGTGGATACTGGCCCCGCCCAACGACTCGAAATCGACCGTCTCGCGGGTCACGGTCTTGATGACCTGCGGCCCCGTGATAAACATGTGCGCGGTCTCCTCGACCATAAAGACGAAGTCGGTGATGGCGGGGGAGTAGACGGCTCCTCCGGCGCACGGCCCCAGAATCACCGAGAGCTGGGGGATCACGCCGGAGGCCTGGACGTTGCGATAGAAGATCTCCCCGTAAGCCGAGAGCGCATCCACCCCCTCCTGGATGCGCGCGCCGCCCGAGTCGT
>CAZCPK010000337.1:0-4841 GCA_964500755.1 uncultured Anaerolineales bacterium | reverse complement strand
CCGTAGGGAGGCGCTGAGAGGCCTTGGAGAGCCTCGGAACCGCTTCGTTTGCCCCATCGGGTTTTCGAAGCGAGTCGACGAGCGAAAACGGCTTCGCTGCCTCACAACGCCCGTAGGCGAGAGCAAGGCAAACGAAGCGGGGGTTGACGACGTGGCCAAACGCCGTAGGGAGGCGCTGAGAGGCCTTGGAGAGCCTCGGAACCGCTTCGTTTGCCCCCATCCGCTCGACCTTGAAAAACCCCCTCAGCTATGTTATTATGGAAATCGTTCGCTGGAAGTTGACCGGAGTTTCGTCTCCGACGCTCATTATCGACATCATAGAAAACTCACAAAATAGGTAGAGTCTATGTATCCTGACAGTGAAATTCTCTTTCCACCCCGCTGCATCAAGCATCTCTGTGACCTACGTGGCTCTGAATGGCATGAATTGGTCGAGCGCATCCTCTCCTTACCGCACAACCATGAGGAGGTTCTGGCATTTGGACTCCTTTTGATAAGGGAAGGCAGCTGCCTGACGTGTGATCTCGACAGTTATCGCGCTTCTCTGGGGTGCTGCACCTGTGCGCAACGCACGATCAACGGCTTCAAAGGCAACGACGACGAGCTCCTGAGCGAGTATCACAGCGCCCTGGAGGAGGTCCAAGCCTACATCACAGAAGAGGGCTTGCCGCTTTCGGTTCAGCTGCTGCTTGAGGAGAAAGCCACACTCTAAAGATCTGTAAAAAGATGAATTCCCGTGGAATGCTCCGGGGACGGGGGATGGATTCGCATGCGGGAAGTTGTGTTTTTACACACGTCAAGGAAAAGCTAGCGTTGTCGATCAAGCATCGTTGTTGTTTTGGGATCCTCCTGCTGGGGCTCATAGTCCCGATCGTAACCGGCTGTATCCTGAAACCGGAGACACTCCGTGACGCTCTCTACCAACGCACCGGCGAAGAGGGAGTGGGCTCCCAGGCGCGGGCCCTGCTTCAATGGAGCGTGCGTTGGACCCGCGCCCTGCCCCAGACCGCCGCCGACACTCTCGTCGCCTACAGCGATCTCCCGCCTTACGGCGTCAACACCTTCCTGGAGCAGGAGGTTGAACCCCAGAAGCGCGAGCGTTCCCTCCAGCTAATCGCCGATGCCGGCTTCCAGTGGATCCGCCAGGAGTTTGCCTGGGAGGACATCGAGATCCATGGCAAGGGTAATTTCGAAGATCGGCGCCACGAGCCCTATCGCTCCGCCTGGAAGAAGTACGACCACATCGTAACCGCTGCGGAGGCGCACGATCTTCGTATCATCGCGCGGCTGAGTAATCCTCCAACCTGGAGCCGGGCCGACGGCGACGCGCGGGGAGAGTTCGCGCCCCCGGACGACTTCGGGGACTACGTGGATTTTGTGGAAGCGGTGGTCTCGCGGTATCGGGGCCGCATTCGTTTCTACCAGATCTGGAACGAGCCCAACATCTACCCGGAATGGGGAAAGCAGCCCGCCGACCCCGAGGGGTACACGCGCCTGCTCTGCCTGGCCTACAACCGCATCAAGGCCGTCGATCCCGAGGCCGTCGTCGTCAGCGCGGCCTTGGCTCCCACGGAGGCGCTGGGCACGCTCCGTGCCGACGGCGGCAACGATCTGATGGACGTGATTTTCTTGCAGCGCATGTACGATGCCGGCGCCGGTGACTGCTTCGACGTGCTGGCCGTCAACGACTATATGCTCTGGTCCGGGCCCACCGACCGCCGCATGACACCCTACCTCATCAACTTCTCCCGCCCGCAGTGGGTGCGCGACGTGATGGTCGCCAACGGGGATGCGGACAAGGCCATCTGGATCACGGAGATGAACAGCAACACTGTACCGGAAGGGATGCCGGCCCCCTATGGACGTGTCAGCCAGACGCAGCAGGCGCGTTACGCCGTGGAGGCGCTGGAGCGCATCCGGCGGGAGTGGCCCTGGGTCGGTGTCACCACCGTCTGGTTCTTCAAACGGGCCTCCGACGCCGAAGCCGATCAGCCCATGTACTACTTCCGTCTGATGGAGCCGGATTTCACCCCGCTGCCCGTCTACGCTGCGCTGCGCGAGCATCTTACGAACAAGACGCCCACACTCTACCCGGGACGCCACGTCGCCGACGCCTGGCCCGTCTCCCACGCGGATTGGGAGACGTCCGGAACTACTCTGCACGGCGACGCGGGAGAGCGCCTGTCCGTCACCTGGGAGGGAAAACGGCTGCAGCTCTTCCCCGGAAAGACAGAGGGAACGATAGAAGTTCAGACGAATGATGCGCCGGGACAACTTCTGAGCATCGAGGGAGCGCCGGTCACCCTTCACACAGCGCAGCGCACGCTCACGCACACAACGACGATCACAGTCGTCGAAGGCCCCATTACCCTCCACAGCTGGACCGTGGAGTGAGACGGCCTCAAAAGGAGCGGTTCCTGGTCGCCTTTACTGCGGATTAACAAGACCCCGCTCGCGGGCTCGAACGGGGTCTTGTATCTTCAAGATAGTTGCTTCTGAAGCCCTACTCCATCAACGCCTCCAGGCGGCGACGCTGTTCGTCCTCACGCAGGGCCTCGATAAACTCACCCAGATCTCCCTCCAACACCGAAGGGAGATCGTAGCTTGACATACCAATGCGATGATCGGTCACGCGGTTCTGGGGGAAGTTATAGGTGCGAATCTTCTCACTGCGCTCCCCCGTACCCACCTGGGAGCGACGCTCCGACTCAATGGCCTCGGTCTGCTTACGCTGCTCGATCTCGTAGAGACGCGCACGCAGCACAGCCATGGCGCGCTGCTTGTTCTGCGTCAACGAGCGCTCGCTCTCACAGGTCACGACCATCTCGGTGGGCTTGTAGACGATCCGCACCGCCGTGTCGTTCTTCTGCATGTGCTGTCCGCCCGGCCCCGATGCGCCGTAAGTCGAGATCTCGAGGTCGTTGGGATCCACTTTGATATCCACCTCGTCCGGTTCCGGCAGCACGGCGACGGTCGCCGTTGACGTATGAATGCGCCCGCTGGATTCCGTCTCCGGGACGCGTTGCACCCGGTGGACGCCGCTCTCGTACTTCAAGTGCGAATAGGCGCCCTCACCTTCCACCTGGAAAATCATCTCCTTGTATCCACCGATACCGGTGCGGTTCTCGCTGACAATCCGCGCGCGCCAGCCGCCCTGCCGCTCGACGTAACGCACGTACATGCGAAAGAGATCAGCGGCGAAAAGGCCGGCCTCGTCTCCACCGGTGCCAGCGCGGATCTCCACGATGACGTCCTTCTTATCACGGGGATCTTTGGGAACCAGCAGTCGCTTCAGGAGCTCCTCGAGCCGGACCTCTTCCGCTTCCAGCTGCTCGATCTCGTCCTCCGCCAGCTCCTGCAGTTCGGGATCCTCGGCCTCCTCGAGCAGTAGACGGGTCTCCTCGAGCTCTTCCACGACCCCTTTATATTCGCGATAGGTCTTCACCGTCTCTTCCAGGTCCGAGCGCTCCTTGGCGTACTCCGCGACCTGAGAATAGTCCTGAGCGACCTCGGGATCGGTCATCAGTTGCGTTAATTCCTCAAAGCGTGCTTCTAGTGCATCTAACCGCTCTAACATCCTACACTCCTGCACTGTAACATAACAAACGGCCCGCTACGAGCGGGGCCGTCGACCTTGACCATCTACGAACGCACCGCCGATCCACAACTCGGACCGGCGCCCATACGTGTTCATCCTTGGATATATCCCATTGTACGCTCAAATGGCGTTTGTGCAAGTCTGCTCCACGGAGAGCCGGCGAAGCAGTTCAGAACCACCCGGCGAAATCTCAGAGACCCGCTGGACAAAATAGAAGAATCAAGTATACTTACGTTTTGCAATAGGCTAGTGATTTTTCAGCAGTTTGGAGGACAAGCGTGGCAAACACAAAGGCAGCGAAGAAGCATATTCGCAAATCTCATCGCAAGTGGTTGCGGAATCGTTACGTCAAAGGGAAGACGCGCAGCGCCGTGAAGGCCGTGCGCTCTGCTATTGAGGCCGGGGATGCCCAGCAGGCGCAGGAACTGATGCCCAAGGCAGCCAAGGAATTGGACAAGGCGGCCCGCAAGAACGTCATTCACACAAATAAGGCCGCCCGGCTTAAGTCGCAGTTGATGCGCAAGATCAACGACCTGCAGAGTGCTGCGTAGGCGACGTAACAACTAATCGAGTGTGGCTAAAACGTGTTGGATTGATCTATCGGGCCCTCTGAATTTCGCTGGTTTTCGCATCCGGCCCAACTTGTTTTAGCCAGACTCCAACTAATCAGCGACACAGTTTAGCGATTTCCCCGGGCCATACATTGAAGAGCCCCGGTGATCACCGGGGCTCTTTCTCGTGCCTGGAGCGACCACGTTATACCCCTTTACTTTTTCTCGCCCAACTGGGTGGACCGCACGTACGCGGCCCAGATCGCGCGCGAGATCACGGTCCGGAAACCGCCCTTTTCCAGCTGGTAAAGCGCCTCGGCGGTCGTCCCGCCCGGCGACGTGACCTGGTTGCGCAGGGTGGCTTTATGCAAGCCTCCCTCCTTGGCGTAGAGCGCCGAGCCGATGACGGTCTGGTTCACCAACTGCTCTGCAACGCGCCGTGAGAAACCCAGGTGCACGCCGGCATCGATCATAGCTTCCATAAAGAGGAAGATGTAGGCCGGCCCGGTCCCCGATAGCGCCGTGGCCATGTCCAACTCTTTCTCGTCGGTGACGTAGATGCTCTCCCCCAGCGCCTTGAGAATGCCCTGGGCATATACACGCTGCCTCTCGGTGACGGCCTCGGTATCGGTCCACATGGTAATCCCCTGGCCGATCTGCGCTGGCGTGTTGGGCATGGCGCGCACGACGGC
>CAZCPK010000336.1:0-4850 GCA_964500755.1 uncultured Anaerolineales bacterium | reverse complement strand
GGGAGAACTTGTCCCCGATGTGTAACGCTCCCTATCGATCAACCGCCAAAGTCAAATCGTCCATGTTATAATAGAGTGGCTGTTAGAACATCGTTATAAAAAAGGAGTCCCATGAACTGGCAGCCGCTACTTTCGACCTTCGGATTGATCTTCATCGCCGAGCTGGGCGACAAAACACAGTTGGCCGTCATGACCCAGACCTGCAAGCACCGCAGACCGTGGCCCGTCTTCGTCGGCGCTACCGTGGCGTTGATGGCCGTGACCGCGCTGGGCGCCGCGGGCGGCCGCCTACTCGGGCAATTGATCCCGCCCGACGTCCTGCGCTACGGCGCCGCGCTGGCCTTCGTCGTCATGGGCGTGCTTATCTGGCGAGAGGCTGCTATCGAGGAAGTGCAAGCCGAGGAAGATGTCTGCTGCGAGGTGGACTCGGCGTTGGCCTGGGACTGGCGAGCGTTCGGCTCGACCTTCTCGCTGCTCTTCCTGGCGGAAGTGGGCGACAAGACGCAGCTGGCCGTGTTGGGCCTGGCGGGCAAACAGCCGTCGCCCTGGCCCGTCTTTATCGGGGGTTCGCTGGCCCTGACGGCGGTGACGGCGTTGGCCGTGCTAGGCGGCCGCCAGCTCTGCCGCTGGATCTCGGAGGAGGTGCTGCTGCGGGTCTCTGCGGGGGTGTTCGTCGTGATGGGCGTGCTGATGGGTCTGGGGATCCTCTAGCCGGCGCCCGTCCGCAACGATCACGTCGAGGTCGGACAATCGCCGGACAGACGAACCGGCCACCAGGCACATGATTCGATTGCGCAGTCGAGTAAAGCGTTTGCGAAAGCGAGCTCAAACCCCAAACCTCCGAGATTTTGGAAATCTCGGAGGTTTGCAGCTAAGCTGAGCCGCCCCTTACGTCTCGCGCGTCACGCGCTCACGCCTGCTCCTCCTGTGCGTACGCCGGGCGGATGTCAACGCGGCGCAGCAGGTTGGCGTTGGTGACGACGGTGATGGAGCTGCTCGCCATGGCAATCTCCGCCAGGACGGGGTGCATCCAGCCCACAACCGCCAGCGGGACCATGATGACGTTGTAGAAGAAGGCCCAGAAGAGGTTCTGGCGGATCTTGCGGAAGGTGGCCCGGCTGAGATTGATGGCCTCGACGACGCCGGTCAACTCGCCGCGCACCAGCGTCACGTCGCTGGCCTCGATGGCGATGTCGGTCCCCGTGCCGATGGCGAGGCCGACGTTGGCCTGCGTCAGCGCGGGCGCGTCGTTGATGCCGTCGCCCACGAAGGCGACCGTACCAAACCGTTCCTGCAGGCGGCGGACCTCGTCCACCTTGCCCTCGGGCAGCACCTCGGCGACGACGTGGTCGATGCCCACGCGCCGCGCGATGGCCTGCGCCGTGCGCGCGTTGTCACCGGTCAGCATGGCGGTCTCGACGTCCAACTCGTGCAGCGCCGCGATGGCCTGCTCGGAGTCGGCCTTGAGCGTGTCAGCCACAGCGATGACACCCACGGCCTCCCCGTCGACGGCGACCAGCATGGCGGTCTTGCCGTCGCTCTCCAGGCGCTCCAACGCTTCGGCGTAGTCCCGCCACGCGACGCCGGCCCCCTCCAGCAGTCGTCGCGATCCGACCAGCACCCTGGCGCCGTCCACCGTGGAGGTCACGCCTTGCCCGCGCACGGCCTCAAAGGCCTGCGGTTCGGCCAAGGCCATGCGGGCTTCCTGCGCCTGCAGCACCACGGCGCGCCCCAGTGGGTGCTCGGAACCGCGCTCCGCGCTCGCCGCCCAGTAGAGCAGCTGCTCGTCGGAGGTGCCGTTATGCGAGACCACGTCCGTCACCTCGGGCTTGCCCTTGGTGATGGTGCCGGTCTTGTCGAAGATCACCACGCCGACGTCCCTGAGCGTCTGGATCGCCTCGCCGCTGCGGATGAGAATGCCGTGCTCGGCGCCCATCCCGCTGCCGACCATCAGCGCCGTCGGCGTCGCCAGCCCCAGCGCACAGGGACAGGCTACCACCAGCACGGCGACCATGGAGACGATCGCCAGGGTGATCACGCCCTGATCGACGTTGACCCAGGGCAAGAAGCCCCCGGCAGCCATCAGCGACGTCATCGCACCGGGGAAAAGAAGGTGGACCGCCAACGTCAGCAGAGCCACGGTGATGATGATGGGCACAAAGACCGACGTCACCTTGTCGGCGAAGGCCTGGATGGGCACCTTGGTGCCCTGCGCCTGCTCGACCAGCTTGACGACCTGCGCTAAGAAGGTGTCCTTGCCGACGCGCGTCGCCTCGACCTTGAGCAGCCCTTCCTGATTGAGCGTCGCGCCGATGACCTCGTCGCCCACGGATTTGGTGACGGGCATCGACTCACCGGTCGCCATAGACTCGTCCACGGCGCTCTCGCCGGAGATCACGATCCCGTCCGTGGGGACCTTCTCGCCGGGCCGGACGACCATCACGTCGCCCACGTGCACCTGCTCGATGGGCACCTCAATTTCCTCACCGCCGCGCTCGACGTGCGCCGTCTTGGCGCCCAGTTCAATCAGCTTGTGGATGGCCTGGGAGGCGCGACCCTTGGCCGACTCCTCAATGTAGCGACCGGTCAGGTGAAAGGCCATGATCATGGCCGAGACGCCGGCGTAGTTGGCCACTGGAGCGAAGAAAGACGCCGGGCCGGTGACCAGCGAGGCCCCCGTTCCCAGCGTGATCAGTGTGTCCATGTTGGCGTAACCATGGAACGCCGCGCGAATCCCACTGGTGTAGGTCTTGCGCCCCACCCAGAAGAGAACGGGGAGCGCCAGCACAATCATCCCCAGATTGAAGATCATGGCGTTGGGCCAGGCGATCCCGAAGAACATCTCGGGGATCATCCAGACCATAATCACGGCGGTGAAAATCCAGGCGACGCGCATGCGGAAGCGGGCCTCCGCCATCTTGCGCTCGGCCTCCGCAACCACGTTGTCCTGGGCAGGGGTCTCGGCGGGCGCCGGCTCCCGGACGTCGTAGCCGGCCTCGCGCACCGCCGCGACAAAGTCCGACCACCCGGCTGCGCCGGGCACGTAGGTGACCGCCGCCTTCTCCGTCGCCAGATTGACGTTGGCCTCCACGACGCCGGGCACCTTGTTGAGCGCTTTCTGCACGTGGGAGACACACGCGGCGCAGGTCATGCCCTCCACCGAGAGCGTCGTCGTCTCCGCCGGCACCTCGTAGCCGGTCTCCCGGACCGCGCTGACGAGCCGCTCCGTCGGCACGTCCACGTTAAAGGAGAGCGAGGCCTTCTCCGTCGCCAGATTGACGTTGACCTCCCCCACCCCCTCGACGCCCTTCAACGCCTTCTCCACGTGTGCCACGCACGAGGCACACGTCATGCCCTTGACCGGTAACGATACGTTTTTCTCGGCCATCTAGCCTCCTGGTATCACCCGCGCTACGGATCAGTTCGTCTTCGCCTCTGCCGGCTCCCCCGGCATCTCAATGTGTATCTCTGTCGCCGGTAACTCGTCAAGTTCTTCCATACCGTGCACGTCACAGGCCGTGCACGTCAACGTAGTCTTTTGCGCTTCCTGCTTGCTCATATACCTCCCAACAATCTTCTTTCCGACTTAATCTCTTGCTTCTATCTATATAGACGCGGATACTCGAATACTTCTTACGTCCAATTAATAATAAATCTATCTACATTATAACACAAACTTCCCAAAATTTACCGGCGCTCCATTCGCGCATAGGCGGTATAATACAGGCAGGGACGGACATTTACAAAGCAACGTGGAAACGTTAAAACGTTGGACTAGCTACCTATCACTTTCGTGAATATTTGAACAATTTGACGTAAAGCTCCATAATCCCAGAGCAAAGGTTCGTAGTTAGCCACGGAGTCCTCGGACGAAGTGGCGTTATGACGCGATTTCGCCGCGGCCGCGACTCCGCCCCAGGGCTTCGTCGCTAACTACAAGCCTATTCATGAAATTGTGTGGGGTTTTGTGCTTTCGAGATGTATACAACCGTTTCATTTCGTAACAGACAAGCTCTTGCCTCAAAGTGATAGGTAGCTAAAACGTTGGAAAGTTCTAACGTTGACATGTTTCGACAATCAACGGATTTAACTGATCTCTCCAATTCATCGTTACTCTAGCAAACAAGCCGTGATCAGTTGTCGACTAACTTTTAACCTACAACTGTAATTTTTAACTAAGTTTCAGAGGAGAGTTTTATGCAGGAAGAGAAAGCATCACCAGAAACCCCTCCCAAAACATCGCTCCCCGAAGCCGCCAACCGTGCTCACCGCCGTTATCGCGGTAAGATCCAGATCGCGCCCAAGGTCCCCATCCGCTCGCTGGACGACTTCGCGACCTGGTACACGCCGGGCGTCGCGGCGCCCTGTCGGGCCATCGCCGACGACCCCGAGCAGGCGTGGACGCTGACCAATCGAGGCAACACCATCGCCGTCGTCTCCGACGGCACGCGGGTGCTGGGGCTGGGCGACATCGGCCCGGCGGCGGCGCTGCCGGTCATGGAGGGGAAGGCCCTGATCTTCAAGCACTTCGGCGCGGTCGACGCCGTCCCGCTGGTGCTGGACGCCCGCGACCCCGACACCTTCGTCGCGACGGTGCAAACGTTGGCGCCGTCCTTCGGCGGCGTCAACCTGGAAGACATCGCCCAGCCCAAGTGCTTCGACCTATTAGAGCGGCTGCAGGAGACGTTGCCGATCCCGGTCTGGCACGACGACCAGCAGGGCACGGCGACGGTGGTGCTCGCTGCGGTCCGCAATGCGCTGCGGCTGGTGGGCAAGTCGCTGGGCGCGGTAAGGATCGCCATGGTGGGCATGGGCGCGGTGGTGGCGGGCACCACCCACGCCCCCATCAC
>CAZCPK010000335.1:0-4857 GCA_964500755.1 uncultured Anaerolineales bacterium | reverse complement strand
TTTGAATCGTGCTGCGCGGCGGCGCTGACGCGCGTGACCACAAATCAGACGCAGTGAAAACCTGACCAAGAGACTAACAGACCACCCGACCAAGCGACTACGAGACCATTTTCAAGGAGAAACCATGCAGATACGACTCGCGCTGGCCCAGATCAACACTCTCGTCGGAGACTTTGACCACAATCGCCGCCAGATCATACACTGGCTGGACACGGCCCGCGAACTGGACGCCGACGTGGTCGTCTTCCCGGAGCTGGTCATCACCGGCTATCCCCCGGAGGATCTACTGCTCAAACCCGACTTCGTCACCGCCGCCAATACCTCGCTCCACGCGCTGCTCCCTGCCACCCGGGGGCTGACCGCCGTCGTCGGCTGCCTGGACGCGGGAGTGGACCTCTTCAGCGGGGCCGCTTTGATCCACGACGGCGAGATCGTGGGTATCTACCACAAGCGGTATCTACCCAACTACGGCGTCTTCGACGAACGGCGCTACTTTCAGTCGGGGGCCGAGCAATTGCTCTTCCGGCTGGGAGACGTCGAGATGGGCGTCAGCATCTGCGAGGACATCTGGTATCCCGGCGGCCCGCCCTCCGAGCAGGCACTCCGCGGCGGCGCCGAGCTGCTTGTCAACATCTCCGCGTCGCCCTATCAGATCGACAAAGGCGACGCCCGCGAGCGGATGCTGGCGACTCGCGCCGCCGACAACACGGCCTTCGTCGGCTACTGCAACCTCGTCGGCGGTCAAGACGAGCTGGTCTTCGACGGGCGCAGCCTCATCTGCGGTCCCGACGGGCAGATCCTGGCCCGGGGCAAGGAGTTCGAGGAGGATCTGGTGGTGGCGGACCTCGACTTGAGCGCCGTCTTCCGCCAGCGCCTCTTCGACCCCCGGCGGCGCGACGCCCCGCACAACGTATCGGCTTTCGAGCAGCGCGTCGTCGCCGGTTTCACGCCTCACACGCCAAAGGAGAACATCGAGGCGACGCAGTCAGAACCACACTCGCGCGTCGGCGCCGCCTACGCCGCGCTGACCTTGGGTACCCGTGATTACGTCCGCAAAAACGGCTTCGAGCGCGTCGTGCTGGGGCTCTCCGGCGGCATCGACTCCTCGCTGACTGCCGTCATCGCCGCCGACGCCCTGGGGCCGGAGAACGTCACCGGCGTCGCCATGCCCACTCGTTACTCCTCGT
The DNA here is from genome assembly GCA_964500755.1 of uncultured Anaerolineales bacterium. GTDB lineage: Bacteria > Chloroflexota > Anaerolineae > B4-G1 > SLSP01 > G713. Next base: position 3,670 of record CAZCPK010000335.1, on the reverse strand, counting down.
CCCACAGTCTCGAGGACGCCCGGCAATTGGCGGACAACCTGGGTATCGACCTCCTCAAGATCCCCGTCGACGACACGTTTCAATCCTTCCTGGACACGCTGGCGCCCCTCTTTGAGGGGCTGGAACCGGACGTCACCGAGGAGAACCTCCAGCCGCGCACGCGTGGGACCATCCTGATGGCGCTCTCCAACAAGTTCGGCTGGCTGGTGCTGACCACGGGTAACAAGAGCGAGATCAGCGTGGGCTACGTCACGCTCTACGGCGACACCGTGGGCGGCTTCGCCGTCCTGAAGGACGTCTACAAGGGCCTGGTCTACGCGCTGTCACGCTACCGCAACGAACAGGCCGGCTTCGACGTCATCCCCGCGCGCGTGCTGGAGAAGCCGCCCTCGGCGGAACTGCGTCCCGACCAACAGGACACCGACTCACTACCCCCCTACGAGACGCTGGACGCCATCCTGCACGCCTATATCGAAGAGCGCCGCAGCGCCGCCGACATCGTCACACTAGGTTTCGACCCGGCGACGGTCGGGCGGGTCGTCCGCATGGTGGACCGCAACGAGTTCAAGCGCCGCCAGAGCGCGCCGGGCGTCAAGCTCACGACGCGCGCCTTCGGGCGGGATTGGCGCCCGCCCATCACCAATCATTACGATGAGACGGCGACGCTGTCAGCGGATTGAGCGGGGTGAACGGATCGTTCTTTTGACCAAGGTTGACTCTACTGAAAGAAGGCCAATCTAACCACAGAGCAGACAGAGGACACAGGGATTTTAAGTTTTGTTCTAATTATCCACAACTCCATTCGGTTGAGTGTGAAAATAGTTAAACATGGAGTTAATTTTCTCTCAGCGCTCTCTGTGATCTCTGCGGTAAACAGGCTTTTTTCACCAGAGCCAAGGTTGCATAAACAAGCAAGACCTTCGAGGATTTCACTTCGAATTTTAGGGGCGCAGCTGTCGCACGCGCACCGCGGTCACCTCACCATGCGCGGCGAGCGCGGCGACGTAGCCCCGAGCACAGCGCACGTCCCAGAGATGCCAGCGGTGCGGGGCATCGGGGTGCCAGGCATCAGCCAGCAAGCGCGGCGGCGCCGCCGGCGAGACGGTGACCGCGAAGCGGTTCGGTGGCAGGGCAAAACCCAGTCCGCGCGCCTTGACGTACGCCTCCTTCCGCACCCAGCAGGTAAGGAACGCCATTGGTCGCTGCGAGGGCGGCAGCGCGGCGAAGGCCTCCTGCTCCAGCGGCGCGAAGAACTGCGCCGCGCGGCGGGCCGGTCGGTCGATCTCGCGCACGCGCTCCAGGTCGACACCGACCGGCTGCGAACAGGCCACGGCGAAAAGTGCCCGACCCTCGGTGTGCGAGACGCTGAACTCCAGCGGCACGTCGGGCGTGGCCAACGCGGGCTTACCGTGCGGTCCCAGGCAAAAACGTACTGTCTGGGGCTCCACGTCAAGATAGCACGCCAGGAGCTCGCGCAGCCGTCCGCGCGCCTCGACAAAAATAGCGCGCGCCTCGGCGCGCCGCAAGCGCTCGGCCCGGCGCCGCTCGTCGGCGGAGAGCAGCGACCACCAGCGAGCCACGTCGTGGCCCCCTACCCTCACGCTCCAGACGTGGACCTCGCCCGGCGCCAGGCCACCGGACTCAGCCGGCGCTGACGGACGCCATCGAACGTCGGTAAGACTGCGCCAGTCCGCTCGGATTGTCAACGTAGAACTCCGTATACCCACAGTTGGTGCACACCCACGCGCGAACCGGGAAACTGCGCATACCACGCAGCATCACGCCGGCCTTCTCGTAGACGCGAATCGAGAGCGCGTTGTGATCCACGGCCTCGGCGTTGGGCACAATCTCGCCAGAGTGACATTTCGGACAGACTCCCTTGCGCATATTGTTTGACATTTCGCTTCTCCTCCTATTTCACTCGACCGTCCATTGACGCCACGCTGCGGGAACTTCAACCCCCTGCACCCGCAGATGCTGCAACCGGTAAAGATAGGCAGCTCCTCGCAGCAACTGCGCTCCTACATCGGCCACGTGCCGCCGCGCCGGCTGCTCCAGATACGTACCGCGCGCCCAATCGTTGAAGGCGCCCATGGCGGGACCACACCAGATCTGATAGTCCATGGCCCGCTCCGGCACTCCCCGGATCCCCCAGTGCGTCGCCAGGCCCAGGTACCAGCGGAAGACCAGCGCCATCTTGCGCTTGGGATGATCCTGCGCCCGGGCAATCTGCGACGGGTCCCGCTCGTTGAAGAAAGCCACACACGCCTCCCAGACCTCGTCAAAGGTACGTTGAAAGACCCGGCTCTCCAGCTTCTCGCGTTCCTTAGCGGGGATCTGCTCCCAGGCGTCGTACGTCTCGTAGAGCTGATAGAGCTTCTGCGCGCGCAGCGGGAACATGGTGCCGCGTTTAAGCACCTGGACGTTGACGCCCATCTCAAACATGTCGGCGGCCGGCGCCATGATAACGTCGGTCGCCGCGGCCTCCGCCAGCAGCTGCTTGACCCGCTCCGACGTGCCCGCCTCGACGCACGCCTGGTTGACCGACCCGGTCATGACGTAGGCGGCCCCCATCGCAAAGGCGCCCAAGACGGCTGCCGGCGTGCTCAAGCCGCCGGCTACGCCCACGCGCACCGGCGTGGCGTACGCGTACTGCGCCTGCAGCTCGTCGCGCAGCGCCAGAATCGACGGCAGCATGCAGACCAGCGGCCGGTTGTCGGTGTGCCCGCCCGAATCCGCCTCCACGGTCACGTCGTCGGCCATAGGCACTCGCTGCGCCAGCCGGGCCTGCGTCGGCGTGAGCGCGCCCTGCTCCACCAGCGGACCGAGCAACTTCTCCGGCGCGGGCGACATAAAGCGCGTCGCCACTTCCCGGCGCGAGACCTTGGCGAGCACCCGGTTGCCGATGACGACGTTCCCGTCAACATCGGCGGAAAGCCCCGCGGCGCGGTAATGAACGATGGCGGGCGTCAGGCGCAGATAAGCCGACGCCTCAATGGTCCGCACGCCGTGCTTAAGATAGAGCGCCACGGCCCTGCGCTCCATCACCGGCTCGTTGGGACTGTGAATCAGGTTAAAGGCGTACGGCCCCTCCGGTAACGCTGCCTGCACCTCTCGGATCGCCGCCTCCAATTTTGTGGGCGGCAGGCCACCCGCGCCGAAGGAGCCCAACATCCCGGCCTTACCCAGCGCAATCACCAGATCGGCGCCGGAGATCCCGTTCGCCATCGATCCGGCGACGTAGGCGTAGCGCAGGCCGTAGGTCTCGCGAAAGGCCGCATCGCCCAGCTGCGACGGCGCTATCGGCGCCGCCGAGGCCGCCACGGGCCGCCCTTCCGCATCCGGCGTCCCCGCAACGACGATACCTTCATTGCTGACACCCACACCCCTGCCGTTACAAATCACGTGACAAGGTCGCTCCAGGCGACGCAGGCTCGCCCGCATCTCTTCCGGGGTAGAGGCAATCGCGGACTCCGGCCCTTGCCAGACCTTTTCCTGATCAATCGACGTACGCGCGCTCATCTTTATCTGCCCCATCTCCACCGCCCTTTCCTCAAACCTATCACCAGCGCGGGTCTCTGGGATTTCGCCGGATGGACCAAAAACGATTGTAAGTTTTTACCACAGATGGCACGGATTTTCACTGATTTTTCATTTTCTGTGTAAATCT
>CAZCPK010000334.1:0-4879 GCA_964500755.1 uncultured Anaerolineales bacterium | reverse complement strand
AGGAATCGGGCACCTGTTAGGATGCCCGATACTTGCCAGAGGCGACGGTCGGATTCGAACCGACGAATAAGGCTTTTGCAGAGCCCTGCCTTCCCACTTGGCTACGTCGCCAGATCAAGACCATTTAAAATGATCGCTTCCTAACTTGATTGATTTCCTGGAAAATTCGCAATCAATGAGGTGATCACCTTAGGCTATTGTATAGCCTCCCAGACTTCCGCCCTTTGGTCACGGCCTAAGGGCTCGTAAAAATATAACTTCCCCCGCGATTACAGGACGATATGGGACAAAGTCGTTTTGCGATTGAAATAGGCGAGCCTGAAACGCTTTCCCGGGTTGCACGTATTTAATCAGCTCACACAGTCAGGAAGTAATTGGGTAACGAACCCTAAGGACTATTGGACTGAGTACTACTCGACTACCAGACCACTCAACCAAAGGACTACCTATGCGCGTTGCAATTTTCGCCAACGGAATACTGGACGATCCCCAGCGCGACGTCGAACGATGGCTGCAGGAGGACGACGTGATCGTCGCTGCCGATGGAGGGACGTATCACGTGCTCACCGCGGGCCTGCGTCCTCACCACGTCATCGGCGACCTCGACTCACTCTCTCAAGATCTCTGCAAGGGTCTGGCGGATCAGGGGACTGTCTTTCACCCCCACCCCCCGGCGAAGGACGAGACGGATCTGGAACTGGCCCTGCTCTGGGCCGCCGAAAAGTCGGCGACGCGTATCCTGGTTCTGGGCGCGCTCGGCGGGCGTCCGGACCAGACGGTGGCGAACTTGCTGCTACTGTCGATGCCGGAACTCCAGGAGCAAGACGTGCGGATCGTCGACGGCGACTGGGAAATTCGGCTGATTCACAGCGGAGAGGCGTTGACGTTGACCGGCGCGCCCGGCGACCGATTCTCGCTGCTCCCCCTGGGCGGCGACGCCGACGGCGTCCAGGCGGAAGGCGCACGCTATCCGTTGAAGGACGAGAGGCTGCGCTTCGGGCCGGCGCGCGGCGTGAGCAACACGCTGGCGGCCGAGGAGGTCATCCTTACGCTGAAGAAGGGCCTGCTCTGGTGTTTTCACGAACGCAAAAATTCGTGATGACTCTTAACCTTTGACATTAGACCATTTTTTACAAGGAGGTTACACAATATGAAACGCTTATTGGTGCTTTTGACGCTGGTGCTGGTGCTCGCATCCTGCGCGACACCCACACCGACGGCGACCGAACCACCGACGGAAGAGGGCCCCGCCGAACTACGGGTGATGTCCCACGACAGCTTCAACGTCAGCGAGGAGGTCATCGCAGCCTTCGAGGCGGAGCACAACGCTACCGTCCAGTTCCTCAAGGCCGGAGACACGGGCAAGATGGTCAACCAGGCCATTCTGAGCAAGGACAATCCCCAAGCCGACGTGCTCTTCGGCGTCGACAACACGTTCCTGAGCCGCGCCCTCGAAGCCGGTATCTTTGAGACCTATCGAGCCGCTAACCTGAGCATGGTTCCTAACGAGTTCCGGCGGGACCCGGACGGCCGCGTCGTCCCCATCGACTACGGCGACGTCTGCCTCAACTACGACAGGACGTACTTCGAGGAACATGACCTCGCGGTCCCCACGAGCCTGGAGGAACTGACCGATCCCGCCTACGAGGGACTACTGGTCGTCGAGAACCCCGCCACGTCGTCACCGGGCCTGGCGTTCCTGCTGGCGACCGTGGGCTACTTCGGGGAAGCCGGCGAGCGCACCTACCTGGACTACTGGGCGGAGCTGCGCGCCAACGACGTGCTGGTCGTCGACGGCTGGCAGACCGCCTACTACGGCGAGTTCAGCGGCGCCACCGGGAGCGAGGGCACCCGTCCGCTGGTGGTCAGTTACGCGACCAGTCCCGCCGCCGAGGTCTACTTCAGCGAAGAGGAGCTCGAGGAACCGCCCACCGGCGCCGTCACCGCACCGCAGACCTGCTTCCGACAGATCGAGTTCGCCGGCATCCTGGCGGGCGCCGAAAACCGGGAGTTAGCCGAGGCCTTCCTCGAGTTCATGCTAAGCCCCACCTTCCAACGCGACATCCCCACCCAGATGTGGGTCTTCCCCGCCAACCCCAACGCGGAACTGCCCGAGGTCTTCCAGGAGCACGCCCGGGTCGCGGAGGAGCCGGTCGACGTCGCCTACGACGCCATCGAGGCCAACCGCGAGGCGTGGATCGCGGCCTGGACGGAGACGGTGCTACGGTGAGAGCCAGGCCCTCGCCACGCGACGACGCCGACCGCAGGTGGTCGGCGTCGTCTCTCTTTCTCTTACTACTGCCAGCGGCCTTCCTTGTTCTCTTCTACTTCTACCCGCTGGGCGAGATCCTGCAGGTGAGCCTCGCCTGGGAGGGTGCGCTCAGCGTCGTCGGGTTCGTCCGGCGAGTGCTGGACGCCAACCTGCTGCCGGTGCTCGGCTTTACCCTGGGCCAGGCGCTGCTCTCCACGGCGCTGACGCTGCTGCTGGGCCTGCCGGGCGCCTACGTCTACGCCCGCTACGATTTCCCCGGTAAGCGGATACTCAGCGCGTTGACCACGGTCCCCTTCGTCCTGCCGACGGTGGTGGTGGCGGCGGCCTTCACCGCCGTGATCGGCCCGCGCTCGCCGCTCAACGCGCTGCTACCCGGCACCCTCGACCTGCGCTACACGCTGGGCGCCATCCTGCTGGCGCACGTTTTCTACAACTACACGCTGGTGCTGCGCATGGTCGGCGGCTTCTGGGCCAACCTCGACCCCCGACTGACGGAGGCGGCACGCACGCTCGGCGCCCCACCCTGGCGCGTCTTCTGGCGCATCACGTTCCCTCTGCTGCTGCCGGCCCTGGGCGCGGCGGGACTGCTCACCTTCATCTTCTGCTTCACCAGCTTCGGCGTGATCCTGATCCTGGGCGGGCCGCGCTTCGCCACGCTGGAGGTCGAGATCTACCGGCAGACGATCAACTTCGCCAACCTGCCCACGGCGGCGGGACTCTCCATGGTGCAGATTCTCTTCACGCTGCTGCTGACCACGACCTATACCCGGCTACAGCAACGCGTCGCCCGCCCGTTGGAACTGCGGCCCAAGTGGATGACGCAGCGCAGACCGCGCACACCCGGCGAGATCGCCCTGCTCACCGTCAACGTGGTGCTGGCCTTCGCCCTGCTGGGCTTCCCGCTGGTGACGCTGGTCGTGCACTCCTTCGGCGCCGGCTGGACCTACTACACGGCGCTGACCGAGAATCCGCGCCAGTCGATCTTCTACGTCCCGCCCATGACCGCCGTCGGCAACTCGGTCAAATTCGCCACGGCGACCATGGGGCTGGCGCTGCTGCTGGGGCTGCTGACGTCGCTGGCGCTCTACCGCGAGCGGCGCGGCTGGCTGCTCGACGCGCTCTTTATGCTGCCACTGGGTACCTCGGCGGTGACGTTGGGCCTGGGCTACCTGATCTCCATGGACGCGCCGCCCCTGGAACTGCGAGGCACGCCGGCGCTCATCGTCTTCGCGCACACGCTGGTCGCGCTGCCTTTCGTGGTCCGCAGCGTCCTGCCGGCGCTGCAATCGATCCGCCCAGCGCTGCGGGAGGCCGCGGCGGTGCTGGGCGCCTCACCCCTGCGCGTCTTCGCGGAGATCGACCTGCCCATCATCTGGCGGGCGCTGGCGGTGGGCGGCGTCTTCGCCTTCACCGTCTCCATGGGTGAGTTCGGCGCCACCACCATGATCGCCCGCCCGGATCTGCCCACCATCCCCCTAGCCATCTACCGCTTTCTCTCCCAGCCCGGCGGTCTGAACTACGGGCAGGCGTTGGCCATGTCCACCATCCTGATGACGGTCTGCATCGTCGGCTTCGTCGCCATTGAGCAGCTGCGTCCACCGGGGACGCAAGCCTTTTGATCAACGGTTCTGATTGAATTTCTCAAATCTTTCATCCGAGCCAAACATCCCCAGCCAAAAGAGGTATAATAAGGGTGCAAACGGGTGACATTTCTATCACTTCACTGGAAGGACCGCTTCTTATGAAAGTAGAGACACTAGATCGCTATATCGAAATCACGCCGGGCGTGGCGGGCGGAAAACCACGACTGACCGGGCACCGAATCACCGTTCAAAACATCGCCATCTGGCACGAGTGGTGCGGATGGAGCGTCGACGAGATTGCCAGTGAGTACAGTTTAACCCTGCCAGAAATCCACGCCGCCCTCGCTTTCTACTACACTCATAAAGCAGAAATCGACGCCGCCATCACCAAAGACGAGGCATTTGTGGAAGAGATGCGTCAGAAGATGAAAGCGTCGGATCTCCTGTAGTATGGCTCGCATTAAATTCTATACAGACGAACACGTCGCGCGAGCTGTGGTAAACGGACTGCGTCTCCGTGAAATAGACGTACTCACAGTTCAACAAGCCGACATGATGGGCGCGACGGACAAAGCACACTTAGCCCTCGCTGTCCATGAACAGCGTGTCATTTTCACTCAGGACGCTGACTTCCTACGACTCCACGCCCACGGTTTGGAACACGCCGGCATAGTGTACGCTCCTCAGCATTACCCAATTGGACAGATTGTACGCGCGCTGGTCTCTCTCTACCAGACCTTACGTCCCGAAGATATGAAGAACCACGTGAAGTTCGTGTGATTTATGCCGTTCTTAGAAGTTATCGACATCCACAAGGAGTACGAAGGCGAACCGCTGCTCTGCGGCGTGGACTTCGCCGTGGAGCGCGGCGAGATCGTCTCGCTGCTGGGGCCCTCGGGGAGCGGCAAGACGACGCTGCTGCGCATCATCGCCGGCCTGGAGAACATGCGCGCCGGACAGGTCCGCCTGGACGGCAAAAACCTCAACGGCACGCCGCCGCACCGCCGGGGCATCGTGCTGATGT
>CAZCPK010000333.1:0-4887 GCA_964500755.1 uncultured Anaerolineales bacterium | reverse complement strand
ACGCGTTGCCAGGAGGCGCTGAGCAACCTTAGAAAGCCTTAGAACCGCTTCGTTTGCCCTATCCACAGGCTCCTTGCGACGTTTATGCGGATGCAGTAACTTTTGCCCCCTAAGTGCATCGCACCTCAAAATACTGGGCCTCTGGGATTTCGCCGGGTGGTCCAAAAACGATTGTAAATTTTTACCACAGATGGCACGGATTTTCACTGAATTTACATTTTCTGGGTAAATCTGTGAAATCCGTGGGTAAGTTTTCGGTCTGATCCTGTGAAGTCCAAAAGAGCCAAAATACTAAACGGATACAAAAAGAGAAGGCCGGCAACTAAACATTGCCGGCCTTTTGTCGTCCCAATGGCGTGAACTATACTAAATCCTCGCCAGGTCCCTCTGTGTAGAACGCCACATTGAGATCAATGAAGTCGGCGTACTCGTCGGGTACCTCATCCTCAGGGAAGATGGCTTCATTGGGGCACTCAGCCATACACGCACCACAATCAATGCAGGTGTCTGGATTGACGTAGTAGTAGGGCCATTCGTCGTTGCCCTCAACAGCATGAATTGAATCTGTGGGGCAGATATCTGCACAGGCCCCAACGCGGTCACATAAACTGGTAATCACATATGCCATGAGTAGCCTCCTAAGAGATGGATTGATCTGAAAATAAACGTAACTTTGGTATTCACACCTCTAATTTTACACCGGTCAAAGTCTCTGTCAAGATGGAGTAAAGTGGTGAGTATCTCTAAGCCTCCTGTCGTTCACGGCGTCCAGCGGTTTTTCACCACGGAGCACGCTGAGCTCGCAGAGAAAGAACCATTTTCTCTCCACGTCTTCCGTTTGCGTCATCTCCACTTCAGGCGTCGTCATCACGCCCTGCCAGTCGATCGAGTGCGGTTGCAATATCCTCAAGCAGCTGTCGCTGGTCAAAGATTCCCTTCTCCAGAAGTGAGGTCACGCGGGTGTTGAGCCGCTCGCGCTCCTCCTCGGTCAGCTCCTTAGCCGTCACCACGACCACCGGCAGATGGCGGGTTGCTTCGTTGGCCCGCAAATTCTCCAACAGCGCAAAGCCGTCCATCTCCGGCATCATCAAGTCGAGGATGAGCAGATCCGGCGGCTCTTCCTGAATGGCGAAGAGCGCATCCGTCCCGCCCGGCGCCTCCCGCACCTGGTAGCCCGCTCCCTGTAACACGCGGCGCAACAATTTGCGATCACCTTCACTGTCGTCCACCACCATGACGTCCTTGGCATCCGGTGAGCGCGAGACTCGCTCCAGTGCATCCAGGAGATCTTGTTCCAAGATCGGCTTGACGAGATAGTCGGTCACCCCCAAATTTAGTCCCTTATCCTTATCGCTCACAATGGAACAGACGATAATGGGGATATCACGCGTCTCAGGATCGGATTTCAGTTCCCGAATGACGTCCCAACCGTCCCGATCGGGCATAAGAATATCCAGGGTGATAGCATACGGCTTGATACGTTTGGCTTCTTTCACCGCCTCGTCAGCCCGGGTCAACCCGACGACCTTGTAGCCCTGTTTGGAGAGATAACGCCGGAAGAGCGTGATGACGCCTTCGTCATCGTCCACGGTCATGACAACCTGTCCCTCACCGGCGCCGACGTCAAGAACGTCCTCCTCCGAACGCTCGAGCGGTGGTCCATCGACGGGCAGAGCGACGAAGAAGGTGGTGCCGACGTTGACCTCACTTTCGAACCAGATGCGCCCCCCATGCGCCTCAACAAATTTCTTGCTCACGGGCAGGCCCAAGCCGGTACCGCCAAAGCGACGCGTCGACGAAGAGTCGACCTGCTGAAACTCCCGGAAGACGTGATCGTACTTCTCTTTCGGGATGCCGATACCGGTATCCTCGACGGCGACGACCACCTCATTCGCCTCTTTATCGTGGTGGGCCGAGACGCTGATGTATCCCTCTTCGGTGAACTTTGCCGCGTTCCCGACCAGGTTGAGGATAACCTGACGCACTCGCCGTTCGTCGGCGATGATGGTAGGAATGTCATCCGATACATCTTGCTGCAGATCGATGGGCTTATCCTTGACCAGAGCAAGGGCGGTGGACATGACCCCCGTGACAACTTCTTCAATCTTCGTGGGCTCAAAGACGAACTCCATCTTGCCGGCCTCGATCTTGGAGAGATCCAATACGTCGTTGATGAGGTTGAGCAGATGTTTTCCGCTCTCGAAGATAGCCTCGAGGTCCGTTTTCTGCATGTCAGTGAGGGGTCCGTCGATGCCTTTGAGGATCACCCGGGAGAAACCGATGATGGAGTTGAGCGGCGTGCGCAACTCGTGCGACATGTTAGCCAGGAACTCACTCTTGAGCCGATCCACTTCCTTGAGCCGCTCCGCGGTCTCCTGCGCCCGCTGATAGAGCGTGGCGTTCTCCAACGCGACGCCAATATTCACTGCTGCGCTGCGCAAAATCGCTCGCTCGTTGTCGTCGATGTAGGGATGACCGGCTTGCCGCCCCAGAGAGATAAGCCCCAGAACTTCACCCCGCACCATCAGCGGAGCGGAGAAAGCCTCGATGAGATCCAACGATCGCACGACGTGGTCGAACTCGGGCGCGCCGGTGTGAGGTCGATCCTGGAAGTTCCATAGAATAGGACGCTTCCAACGAATCGCGGCGCCAATCCCCGGCATCTCGTTCAACTTCAGCTCAGCCGGTCCAATGGATAGCGGCTTCCCCGTCGCATGATAGATCGCCAGGGGCGTCGCGGTCTCCCCACCCCACTGCCAGAGCATCGTGGGCATCTCGAAGTGCTCGGCAATCAACTGACCGACGTCCTGCATCAGGTCTTCGGGCTTGAGGCTCGACGAAGCCGTGGTCATCACCTTGTTGAGGAAGGCGCGGCGTTCTGCCTCCTCGCGGGTGGTCTCCAGCAGAAGCTGGTTCTCCAACGCGACTGTTGCGGTTCGAGAGAGCGTTTCGTAGAAACGCAGCTCGTCCGGCGCGAATTCATAGGGAGCCTCTGTGTAGATCAATATCCACGCCAGGAACTGTTGCTGTACCTGCAAGGCGTAAGCCGCCAGTCCGCGAACGCGCACCTCGCGGCAGAGTCTCCGTAACGGCGTCGTGAAGACGGGGTCCTCCAGCACGTCCGCGGTGAAGAACTGCCGTTTTTCCTGGAGAACGGCATGCAGCGTCTGCCAGTCTTCAAAAGGCAGCTCCTCTCCCACCAGCTTATCACCGGATATGCGACCTGCATCCTGTCTGATCCGAATGAACTCTGGCTCCTTGGCGGGTTCCGCCGTCGCCACCATGATCCTATCGATCTCGGGACGTTCCAACAGACCCTGGACCAGACTCGCGAAAATCTGCTCCGGCGTATCGGCCTCGCTGAGCTGCTGCCCGAGCTCGTAGAGCGAACGGGTCTCCGTCAGCGCCATACTGGTCTGTTCGAAGAGGAGACGATTCTCCAAGGCCAGGGCCAGCTGCTGCCGCACCTCATCAATCAAAGCAACGCTGTCCTCATACCAATCTTCTTCCACTGCGATGCCCTCGAAGCTCATCACCCCAATAGGTTCGTTGTTGAGCTCCAGCGGGGCGATCAACGCAGCGCCATCCCCCCCGTCCCCACGTTGAATGCCCTGTCCGGTCGCAAGATGGTCCAACTCTTCTGAAGGCAGAGGCTCAGAGAGCGGCACCAGATCGTCCTGCTTATACGTGTAGCCAACCACCTGCTGTCTATCCATGTACCCGGCCCACGCCTCGCCCGTCACTTGTCGCTGTAGCGTCTGCAGATCCTCAAAGCGCGCCTGAGCCTGTTCGAAAAGCCGGGCGTTCTCGATAGCGTTAGCCAACTGATCGGCCATCGTGGAAAGCACGGTGATGTCTTCCTCAGAGAAAGCGGCAACCCGATCCGACTGAATCGTCATTGCGCCGATAGTCTCCCCGCGGGTGACCAACGGCAAAGCCATCTCGGAGCGAGTCTTGGGGAGCAGGGGATTGTCAAAGCGAACCTGCGCCTCTCCCACATCCAGGGCGACCCGAGGTTCCTGATGGGCCACCGACTGACCGATCATGGAGTCGCCGCCCACCGCCAGCTGGTGCCCTTGCGCGAGCATCTCCTCCCCGGCTTCTCCCGTACCCGCTCGAAGCACGGCCCGCTCGCCACTTTCTTCCACAAGGAAGATGCCGGTGTAATACAGATCAAACCGCTCCCGGATCAGATCCGCGGCGGTGTTCAGCAAGACTTCCCGGTCGAGAATCGAGGTAGCGGCCTCGGCGATCTCCGCAGCCGTCTGCATCTGCAGCGTGTAGCGGTTGACAACTTCCTGCAACGCGCCACGGATGCGCTCTTGTTCCTCCAGGACTGTCGCCTCGCGCCCGCCAAAGAATCCTTCCAGGAGAGACTCGGCAAAGGCCTCTGTAACCTTGAGCGATGAGCGCATCGAGACACCGTCGAACGATTCGATACAATGACGACGTAGGACACTCCCCATCCGATGTATTGCTGGGCTTCCCAACCCGCGCTTTGCCAGCCGTTCACCGTAGTCTTGAATGGCCATCAACTCCTGCTCACCTTTGACGAAAGCAAGATAGCGCTTAACCGTCTCAGCAGCAATGTCCGGAAGATGCACCGGCAATACAGACGGACGGTTGGAGAAGAACGTCGCCTTTAACGCGCCCAGCAGTTGCTCGGAGAGTATACTGTGCCGTTCGGTAAGCTGCTGCGCCATATTCATCTGCTGGAGATTGTCCAAGCCTTCCATAGAGCGCTCCTGATCACTTCAATATCGAATACTTGGCTGCCCTGAAAAAAGGGGCAGCCAAAGAAAAATGTGGGGTATATGTTGTGGTTGGGCTGCGCCCAACCACAACATATAGTATCCCTTTCTCTACTGAAAAACCTTTTTTCAGTAG
>CAZCPK010000332.1:0-4891 GCA_964500755.1 uncultured Anaerolineales bacterium | reverse complement strand
GTTTCCCTCCTCCTTTGGTAATTGTCCCGTAGTCTTTGGGTCAGGTCGTCAAACCGTCGACTGGCTTGCTTGAATGGCCAGGTCAATGAACACGGCGGCGCTCCACCCAAACATGTCGGCGGCGGTTTCGGGCGGCTCGCCGGTTTCCGCGTTATAGTACTCATAGATGCTGCTGTGTTCCATGATTAAATCGAGGGTCTTGGTACGCAGTTCGTCTGCCAGGTCGTTGCGATCAATCTGCTGCAGGGCCTCGATGAAGAAGTAGTTGATGTTGACCCAGACTGGTCCCCGCCACATGGTTTCGGGTTCGTAGTGCTCGTCGTTACGAGCCACCGACGGGATGGGATAGTCGCCCCAGAATTCCTCGGGATGGGTCAGGTGTTGGATGACCTGCTCCCGGATCTCCTCGGGCAGCTGCCCCGTCCAGAGGGGATAGAGGTTGAAAGGGGTGACGACGGGAACGCGCTCGTGCTCGTGCGTCGCCCAGAAGAGTCCAGCTTCTGGATCCCAGAAGTGCTCAATCATGCGTTGGACGATGGCCTCCGCGCGGCGGCGCCACATGCGGCTCTCGGCTTCCATGTCCAATATCTCGGCCATCATGGCCAGCGAGCCCATCTGCACGCAGAGATAGGTGTTGAGGTCCGGGGCTTCGACCGGCATCTCGTAGTCCCAGAGCGGGCTATCGTCCAGCCCCGAGGAGTAGGGATGATTGTATTGGGCGATACCGTCGACGTCGTCGTCGTTCATACTGAACCACCAAGCATTCCAGCGGACCAAAGGCACGTAAATCTCCCGGAGAAAGTCTATGTCGGGATCGGTCTCGTGCAACTTGAGCGCGGCCCAGGCGAGGATGGGCGGCTTGGTCACCTCGGCTCGGTAAGGGTGACTGATCTCGGCGATGACGCCTTCGTCGTAGACGGCGTCGGGCAGCATCCCGTCGTCGAGCTGACAATCGAGCATGGAGCGCAGCTGGTTGCGCGCCAGCTCCGTGTCGACGTGTCGATAGGCCAAGGCGTGCATAGCGCTGTCCCACAGCCAGAGTCCCACGTAGTTCATCTTGGAAGGGGTCATCGCCTCGTAGACGACTCGTCCCTGCGGACTGATCAGGTTATTGGCCATGATCCACCAGGCATAGGCGTAGGTGCGCTTATACCGTTCGTCCACGGGGGGAACTCGTCCAAACCACTGATGCCAGCGGGATTCTGCGGCGGCGCAGGTCTCGGAGAAAGTCGGAGTCGCCTCAACGGGCGCACTCTCCTCCCCGATGGTCAGCGTCAAGGTGCCGTCGCTGCTCGGCGGTAGTATAATTTCTACGGTATATCCACCCTGCTCGGGGATAATCTGATTATAGACGGGGGGCAGATTGCTGGCGTAGGAAAGATTGCGGATGGCTTTGAAGACCCCGCCCTGGGCATGCTGCTCCCAGAATTGCGGTGAGACGTGGAAGCCGATCCCTGCGGCGACCCCTTCTGGCATGCCGAAGGTGAGCTGTTGTTCGTCGTGGAAGGCGATGCCAAAATTTCCCAGCGCTGTCCGTAGATAGAGGACGTGCGGATAGCTGATGACCTCAAACGCCAGGGGGGTACGCTCACCATTCAGCACGTAGAGTTTGCGGATAAAGGGGGGGCGGTCGCGGTACGTGTCGAGTCCCGGCTGCAACGTGGTTAGGCGCTCCGCCAAACGGAGATAGAGCTGCGGGGCGTCTGGGCGTTTGAAGAGCAGCAAACGCGATCCTCGGTCGCTGAACGGCACCTGAGTGACGTCAATCTGGTTTCTCAGTAGGTTTAGATGGGTTGGCGCAGTGACCGGTTGCATGGATCCCTTTCTCTGTGGATAGCTGAATGAGCCAGCCCGATGCTATCCTTCTTACTTCATCAGATTGGCTGAGTGATCTTTTCTCGCGAGGTGTATCTCCGCCGTGCGGGCCTTATGATTGCTTCAGATGAACGGTTTGAATGGGATAAGGGAGGTCAATACCCTCTTCTTCAGCCCGTGCGTTCAAGGCGAGGACGACGTTGGAGTGCACGGCGAAGAGCCCGTGCGTGCGTTGGTTGACCCAGAAACGTAGGGCTACATTAAGCGTAGCATCTCCCAGCTCTTCGGCGACGATCTCAGGGGGTGGGGTTTCCAGCACGCCCTCAATGTTTTTCACGGTATCCAGGAAGATGTCCATGATCTGCGGTATCTCCTGGCCGTAGCCGATCCCCACGTGGACCGTCCGGCGGCGATGGGGACGCGCCGAATAGTTCAAGATGGGGTTTCCGAACACTTCGGTATTGGGGAGAATGACCTCTTCGCCATCCCAGGTCTTGATGACGGTGTCACGGACGTTGACGTCCAGCACCTGACCCGCGTAGTCATTGGCGATCTTCACCGCATCCCCGGTATTGAACGGTTGGCGAATCAGCAGGAGAATGCCCGCGACGAAGTTTCTGGCGATGTCCTGCAGCGCGAAGCCGATGGTGAATCCGGCGATGCCCAGGCCGGCCAGGAAGCTGGTCACGTTGAAATTGACCTGCTCCAGTGCCAACAGGGTTCCCAGGACGATTATCGTCCAGCGCGTGATGCGTCCCAGCAGATCGATGAGATCCGGGTCTTCTCGCTTGCGCTTAACGGCCCGCTTGACCCATTGGCTGGCCAAGCCGGCGAAGATCAACGTCGCCGCAAAGGTGACGATCGCCGCCGTCAGGGTAAGGATGAAGGTAAGCGGATCCTGAATGAACTTATTGATCAACTGTTGTACTCCCAGAAACTCGCCCATACCGTCCTCTGGATGCTATCCGCGTGGGTACTGACGTGCGGAGTTATCGTTTGGGTGCCTGGTTCTTCTTGTAGCGGTAGACAATCCGCCCGCGGTCGAGGTCGTAGGGCGAGAGCTCCACCTTGACGCGATCTCCGATCAGGATACGGATGTAATACCGGCGCATCTTGCCGCTCAGGTAGGCAATGACCTCGTGACCATTTTCCAGTTCTACCCGGAATTTGGTGCCCTTGAGCGCTTCGACGACGGTGCCCATCATTTCAATCTTCTCTTTTTTTGCCATATAACCTCCGTGGATGTATATCTCGTGATAAAGTGAGTGAACTACGCTTCTTCCGTCTTGCGTATGGCCTTGAATGCGTTGCGGAGTCGCTTCTTGAGATCCCGCTTGGCTTGCGAGAGGGCAATCCCCTGTGAGGCTGCGATCTCCCCGGACAACAGGCGGATGCCCCGCTTGTACAGCTCTTTGCCCTTCTGCGTGAGGCCGTCTTCACCTTCGCGGCGCCAGGCCGTGTCCCGGACGGCTTCCGCGATTTCAAAGATGTCGCCGGTCTGCAGGCTGTCGTTGATGACCTTGTGACGTGTCCGATAATTGGATGGGAGCTCCTGCGGCGTGTCCTCCAGAATACTCCAGACCTTATCCAGGTTCTCGGGAGAGATAGCCGGGCGCATGCCCACCTCGTCAGCTTCGTCAATGGGGATCATCAGGCTGGTGCTGGTTTGCTTCAGCAGTTTGATCTTGTAATATCTCCGGTGTTCCCCCTGAGTCTCTAGCTCTTTGAAACCCGTGACCTTGCCGGCCCCTCGAATGGGATGCACGACAGCATCGCCGATCTGAAACTCCGTCTTTTTTTCTTCAACCGGTGCTTGTTTCTCTGCTGTTTCGTTCATCTTTCCCCCTATGACTTCTGTTTCTGCTTACTCTCGCCTCTTGCACACTCGATACATATCTTGGTATCCGGCAAGATGGCTAAGCGATCTGGATGGATGGGTTTTCCGCAGTGCTCACAGATCCCATACGTCCCCTCTTCAACCCGGGAGAGGGCCTTGCGAATTTTATTGGCGCGATTCTTCAGTCGCTCCAACATCGCCTGGTCCAGCTCCCACTGTGTCACGGCGGGATCCCCCTTGCCCATGCCGTGTTCTGGCTTGACCTCCAAGGATTTTTCCAGGGAGGCGATCTGGCGTTCAAGATCAGCCAATTTTTTACGGAGCTCTTTCCTCCGTGTGTTCAAAGTTCACCTCCTCAGCAGGAATGTGGACCTGGTGAGCGCACCTTTTGCTTGAGCGCCATCCAGGTCCCACGGTACTCACGTTTACACTCTATTCAGCGCTTTGGATTGGTGCACAAGGGTGAGGGTCCGTTCGTTACGTCAGCTCCTCCAAGGTACTTTCCAACCACTGAAGTTCCATGTTGGCCATCGCGAGTCCATAATGCAGCGCCAACGGCTGCTGAATCATCTCTTTTCCCCGCGCTTCGTCCTCTAGCATCTCTCGTAATACGGCGCGCTGCTCCTCAACTTGCGAGTAGCGGTGGTTCAAATACGCGACTAGCCCTTCGCGCGGATAATTGTCGGCCAGGATCAGGTGCATCAGGAAGGCTTTAAGTGAAGGGTCCCGATCTACTGATTTTTTGATCCAACTCTTTAACGCCTTGTGTCCTGCCGCGGTGATGCGATAGACCTTGCGAGACGGCTTCTCCTCATTGGATTCAATCTTGACCGCTACCCATTGGTCGTCAAGCAGACTGTGCAGCGCCGGATAGAGACTGCCGTAGCTGGGGCTGCCGATCAACCAGCTGAAACTCTCCAGGAGTCCCTTGATATCGTAGCCGGTCATCGGCTTCCGCGTCAGAAGCCCCAACACAAGATAACGAATGCTTACGGTACTCTTGACCATAATTCACAACTCAATGCATATAGCATATCTATATATATCGTTTAGATATAGCCTATCATAAAAAATCACATTGTCAATTGCCTATCAGTCGTGATTTTAAAACTCGTCGGCTCTTGTCGGGAATTAGGTGAAGCCCTACATCTGCTTCTCTATGAGCGGGCTGATCCATTTTCTCGGTTCGTTAGGTTTACACTTCTCTTGGTGTGTGAGAAAATTATGGAATTTGCAATC
>CAZCPK010000331.1:0-4897 GCA_964500755.1 uncultured Anaerolineales bacterium | reverse complement strand
CTCTGTGCCCTCCGCGTGCTCTGTGGTTAGATTGACCTTTTTCAGTAGAGCCAACAAGATATCCTGGAATTACGGTATAAGGTGCAACGCACTACGATGATTGGGTGATATTGGACTAGAACCCAAGCACAGGTGCACGGACCGACCACTCCAAGCCTTCTAAGGTGCGTCGCACCTGGCTAAACCCTAATATCGTAATTTGAGCACATATCGGCGTACGTCGGAGAGACTACTTGAGGCAATCCTGCGTTATGAGTAGAAGAGCGGCACAAGTTGAGCTAACCCCGGCAAAGATAGTGGGACGCGACGATTTGCCCCGTCAGTTACCTCTATCTTACGGGAACGACCGGTTATCCGATAGAAGAAAAACGAGAAGGAGTTGGACGTTTCATAGAAGACAGCGAAGAGACGTCCGCTGGTACCACGTGGAGGATGGCTGCGGCGCGTCCGAGGAGCGGAGCGCGTCGCTTGATCTAAAAATAACCTAGGTCTGGCGGTAATCCGTGGGAGACATACCGACTTCGCGGCGGAAGACGCGGCTGAAGTAGCTGCTGTCCGAGAAGCCGACGTCGAACGCGATCTCGGTGATGCTTTTGTACGATTCGGTGAGCAGCAGCTTGGCTTGCTGAACGCGATAGCGGTTAATGTAGGTGATGGGCGTCACGCCGAGTTCCTTACGGAAACAGTCGGTCAGATAGTCCTCGCTCAGGGCGACGTGTTGGGCGAGATCCATGCGGGAAATGGAGTCTGCGTAATGCTCGTGGATGTACGCCATAGCCTGGCGCACCAGGCGCTGCGCTTCACCACTCAGGGCGCGATTGCGCTCCAGCGCGGTCTCCACGTGCTTCAACGTCTCCTCGCGGCTGAAGACGCCCTTGCTCAAGACCGTCGTCACGCCCCGATTTAGCTGCTCCATGTCGTTCTCGGTCAACACCTGTCCCGTCAGCACGATCACCGGGATATCCCGCGTGGAGGCCTCACTGCGCATGGCGTCCAGCACGCCAAAGCCGTCCAGCTCGGGCATGATCAGATCCAACAGCATCAGATCCACCGGTTCACGCTGCAGAATATCCAGCGCCTCCAGGCCGTTCCGCGCTTTTAACACCCGATGCGACGCGGAATGCGCCTGTACAATTCGCGCGTGCATATCCAGCGTGTTGCGATCGTCATCAACGACCAGGATAATTTTACATTCCGAGGTTGCATCAGAGGGCAGCCACTGCTGATCCAGCGCCCGCGTCAAATCGGTCATCTCGATGGGTTTGGTGAGATAGTCGAACTCCAATACGGAGTCTCCCGCCCGCGACACCGAGTAGAACAGGACCGGCAGGTGCCGCGTCTTGGGATGTCCCTTGATCGCCTTCAGCACACTCCATCCCCGGTGCGAGGCAGCGCTGACGTCGACCACGATCACACCGGGGGGCGAGATCAGCAGCTGGGAGAGCCAATCCGGGGACTCGTCCATAAACAACAGCTGCACGTCCAGGCCCCGTTCGGTCAGGTGCTCCTCCAGCCGTCGCTCGTTCCCGGTGTGACTGGTCAACACCAAGACACTCTCTTCACTCAACGCCATCTCCTTCTGATCCGCCTGGACGTCCGGAGGCTGCACGGTGGACAGTGTAAAGTAGAACGTTGAGCCGGCGCCTTCCCTCCCGGAAGACTCCACCCTCATGGTCCCACCGTGTATGTCAATCAAGCGCTTAGAAATCGCCAAGCCCAATCCAAGCCCACCATAGCCCTGCGACCGGCTCCGCTCCGACCGATGGAATTCGTCGAAGACGAGCTCCTGCTCCTCCGGCGGAATCCCCAGTCCAGTGTCGCGCACGGAGACCACGACCACCTCGCCGTCGGCCTGGGCCTCAATTGTCAGCTGCACCTCACCCTCAGCCGTGAACTTGACGGCGTTCTTGATCAGGTTGAGGGCCACCTGCCGCAGCCGGGTACGATCTCCCCAGACGTAAGGGCCGGCGTCGGGCATGTCAACCCGCCACGTCAGGCCCTTTTGTTGCGCCAGCTGCTGACCGGTCTCCGCGACCAGGCGCAGGGCGTCACTCAGGTCGACGATGTCGTTCGCCAGGCGCAATTTGCCCGCGTCGCTGCTGGCGAGATCCAGCACGTCGCCGATCAGCCCTCCCAGCAACTGCGCGTTGGTGTGGATCTGCGCGACGTCCTTACGATACACCTCGGGAAGCGAGATCTCCCCTCCCTCGTCGCCCTGCAGCAACATCCCGCTGAGCCCCACGATAAGATTCAAGGGCGTGCGCAGCTCGTGACTGACAGTCGAGAGGAACCGGCTCTTCAGCGCGTTGGCCTCCTCGGCCAGACGGCGACCCTCCGTAGCTTCGTGGTACAACTGGACACCGTTGAGCGCCGTCGCCAATTGTTGCGTGAGCACCCCGTAAAGCTCCAGCTGCTCGGTGTCAAAGGCCACAAAGCCCAGCTGGCCCCGCGCATCGGTCAAAGGGAAGAGAGCCAAACTAAAAGGCCATTCCCCGGAGATCAGCTCCTCTGGAGGAAACTCGCGGCTGGGGAACTGCAGTATGCGTCTTTCCTCCGAGGTGAGACGCCGCAGCACCGTTGATGCGACCGAGTCATCGCCCGCGGCGCGAAACCGTCCGACCCACATGGTGTCGATCTCCATCACAGGTAGATGTTTGGCGAGGATCTCGTACACCTCCGTCTCATCAAGTGCCGCGAGCAGCCGCGCGGTCAACGCCCCCAGTCGGTTGAGCATCCACCGCTGATCGACGTCGTGTTGACGGTACTGTCGGTGCACGCTCATGCTGATCGTGATACGCGCTTGATCCAACAGCTCCCGCGCGATATCACGAGCCGTCGCCGGCGGTTCGACCTGGGACATAGCGGGCAGAGCGGCCGCCAGACGCGAAATCGCAGCCTGCCAGACGTTCACATCCTCGTCAATTGCCGCTACCTGACGTAGTACATCCTCCAGCGTCTCCAGAAACGTCCGCGAATTCCTCTGCTCCACGCTGATCTCGAAAGCGTCCACCAGGGATTGACAGAGCGATTCTACGCGATCGCCGGTCAAGGCCTGCGTCTCGGCCTTGACCGGCGCCGCCATCTGTTGGGCCAGAGACGTCGGGGCACTCCCCTGCTCGGCGTCATCCACTTGTGGCGCCTGTATATGATAGGAAGCGCTCTGATTGCATCCGCATGATCTGCGCTTCATCAGACGAGTGGCCAAGCGGGTGGATTCAATGGTCTCGGTCTCCCCCACAAGATAGCAGTAGAGAGATACGACCGCGCGGTAGCCCATGCCCAACAGAGGAATACGCACGCTGCTCAGCGGCGGGTCTTGAACAGCGCTTTCCGTGCGATCGTCAAAACCTATGATGGCGACGTCCTCGGGAATGCGTCGTCCGGCCTCCTGGAGGGCCCGCATCGCCCCCAGCGCCGACTCATCGTTGCTGGCGAGGACGGCGGTAAACGCTACGTCGGAAGCCAGAATTTCGCGCATGGCGGCGTGGCCGCCGTCATAGGTGTGCCGCCCCCACGCCACCAGACGCGGGTCCATCGCCAGGCCGTGGGCAGCGACGGCATCGTGGTAAGCTTGCAGGCGTTCGCCTGTATCCCCGTCCATGTCCTCGGGGGTGCCGGCGATGAAGGCAATCCGCCGATGCCCGTGCCCAGCAAGGTGCTGCACGGCCTCCAACGTCCCCCCGCGATTGTCGGCCAGGATGGTCGGGCCTTCTTCCCCGGAGGCAATAAAGATCACGGGGTGCCCCGCCGCGATCAACGTCTGCACGTACTGCGAGCGCTCCTGGGAGTGCAGAGGATTGACCGCGATGAGCCCGTCGGTGTTCCAGGGGCCGATGGGGACAAAATCGGAATCGGGGGAGATCAGGGGCCAGGCCGGGTGCAGCACACTGCGTTGGTTGACCCACGAGCCCATCCCGCAACCCAGGAGCACGTTGCAGCCCAGATCGTGGGCGGCGAGGCGGTTCCCATGAAAGATGGGAGTCAGATAACTCAGGGGAGTGGTGGTGCGGGAAAACTGCCAGCCAGCCAGGACCCCAATCGTCGGTCGTTCCTGCCGGTCCATGCGTGACATCTGCTACTCCATCCTAAACGGACACTGCGTACCGTACTTAGCCAACAATAACGTAGGGTAAAACGCTCTCGGTCTCTTTTATCGATAATTTAGTATAGCAGTGCAGTGCGAGACTTTCAAGCCGCTCCGTCACTGGGCAAACGAAGCGGTTCTAAGGCTTGCTAAGGTTGCTCAGCGCCTCCGGGCAACGCTTCCCCAGGTCATCAACCCGGCTGCGTTTGCCTTGTGCGCGGCTAAGCACGTTCTGCAACATTGGCGCGGGTCTTCGCTGACCACTCGCTTCGAAATCCCTCAATTCGCCTGAACCTTGTCGCGTCCGCTGACTCAAAAATCACGTCTGGGATCTTCGTACCTAAGTAAGTCCGAAAAAGTTTCTTCACTCCAGACTTATTTACCATCCATCCGCTCCCCGTCCCCGTCTCGGGGACGGCCAACCGTGAACGTCTCTCGGCTCTAACGAGGGCGCTTACAGGTTACGTAAGAGAGAGTCTACCCCTCTTTCTCATCGAAGTCGGCGACCAAGTTCAATGAATCCTCGTCCAAGGCAGGAGTGAATGACGAACCCCCAAACGCCTTTTCGACGTTGTATGGATCATTGTGCGGGGGAAGAGGAAAGGTTTTTGGTGAAGGGATGAGGTCAAAGGCAGCGCTGTATTTGCTCACCGTGGGGTGCGCTCGACTATGCACAGATTGGATTGCAAATTCCATAATTTTCTCACACTGCAAGGAAAGTGCACACCTAACCTGAAATTACGGTATAAGGTGCAACGCACGAGATGGTTCATTTTCCCGGTTGGTTAAGTTTACACTTTCCTTACTTGCGTC
>CAZCPK010000330.1:0-4911 GCA_964500755.1 uncultured Anaerolineales bacterium | reverse complement strand
CCGGCCCCCGACCCTTCCCTGGGCAGACGATAGCCCACCATCTCCGGGGAGACGGCGCCGGAGACGACCGCCACCTCAAACTCGTCGTCCTGCAGGATATAGACCGCGCCCTGTTCGGCGTCGGTCAAGCGGCGGGCTTCGTCGGCGATCATCTGCAACACCGCGTCCGGATCGAGTCGGCTGGTAATGGCCTGCTGCACGCTCAGCAACGCCTGCGTCTCGTCGGCGCGCCGCCGAGTTTCGGCGTAGAGCTGCGCGCTCTCGACGGCCAAGGCCACCTGGCCGCCCAGGGCCTCCGCCAGATCGACGTCCTCCTGGGAGAACTCGCGGGGCTCCAGGTAGTAGAGCACCAGAGCACCGTACAGCTCGTCCTTGATGAGCAAGGGCACCGCAACGTAGGCCCGGTAATGGCTGCGGATGATCTCCTTCCAGCGGATCAGCGGCTCGGGCAGCGCCTCGACGCCGCCCGGCAGCTCGGTTTCCACGACCTGCTCAAGATCGGAGACGGCGAAGGGCTTATGCTGTAAGATCGACCGATTGACGCTCTCGGGTAGGTTGGGAAACTCACCCAGCCGGAGGAGCGCCTCCGGCGCGCCACTGGCGGCCTCCACCACGATCGTGTTGGTGGCCTGCTGCCCGCCGTAAATAACACCGGCGCTGGCGCCCAACAGCCGGCTGGCCTGATCGACGATGTAGTCCAGGACCTGTCCAAAGGACCGACTGGAGTTGAGCACCGCCAGAATATCCCGCAGCCCCTCGGCGACCCGGCGACGCTCCTCGGATTCGGCCCGCCGCTCCTGCTCCTGTTGATAGAGCCGCGCGTTTTCCAACCCCACCACGGCGCTGGACGCCAACATCATCAACAGCTGCACGTCGTCCTGATTCAGACGATGCGGTTCTGGATCACTCACCGCGATGATGCCCAGAGGCCCGGAGTTGGTGAGGAGCGGCACACTGATCTGGGAGCGAAAGCGGACGTTCTTCTTTGTTTCAGAATCGACGCGGGGATCCTCTAACATATCGGTGACCAGGAGTGGCTCACCGGCCAACATGCTGCGCCCGCTGATGGAATCCTGGACGGACAGCCACACTCCGACGAGATCAGGACGTTCCTCGCCCGCCACGTGCTGCACCACGAGCTGCTCGCCGCTCTCGTCGAGCAAGAGGACCACGGCGCGATAGACACCCGTGATCCGGCGCGCTTCCTCGGCGATCATCTGCAGCACGGCGTCCAGGTCGAGGTCGCTGGTGATGGCCTGCTGCACGTTGAAGAGCGCCTGGCTCTCCTCGGCGCGCCGCTCAAGCGCGTGATAGAGCCGGGCGTTCTCGATGGCCAACCCGGCCTGATCGCTGAAGGCCAGCGCCAGGTCGACGTCCTCCGGAGAGAAGTGGCGCTGCTCTGCGTAGTAGAGCTCCATGCCCGCGTAGACTTCGTCCTTGACGACCACCGGCACGGTCAGCTTGGAGCGGAAGTTCTCGCTGATCAGCGCCATCCACCGTTGAATCTTGGACGGCGCTTCTTCGTCCTCCACCTGGATGTCGTCGTACCTGGCTGCAATATCAGGCATGGCATACGGGCGGCGCTCCATCACCGCCTGCTGCGGCGCCGAATCAATCCAGGGGAAGTGCAGGAGCTCTCCGGTAAACTCGGGAGGCATTCCCACCCACCCTTCGGCCACCGTGTCCCCGCGTTCCTGATCGATGCGATAGAGCACGCAGCCATCGGCCCGAAGCAGATTACGCGCCTGCACGGCGATGCGCCGGATCACGGAGTCCAGCGGACGATTGGCGTTGAGCACCGTCAGGACGTCCCGCAAGCTCTCGGCGACCTGCCGACGACGTTCGATGTCCTCCGTGCGGGCCTCGACCCGCCGCTCCAACACCTGCTCCGTCATCACCTGCTCAGTGACGTCGATGATGAAGCCCTCCAACGCCACCATAGTATCCTGCCGATCGAAGACGGCCTGCCCTTGTTCCCAGACCCAGATGCGGTCCCCATCACGGGTCACGATCCGATACGTCATCTGGAAGGATTCATGCGCTGCGATGGCTTCGGTGACGGTGTCTCGCACCTTCTCCCGATCTTGCGGGACGATCAACTCGCGGTACGCGACGGTCTCGTTCCCCACAAGATCAGCGGGCTGATAGCCGGTCAGCTCCAGCGCGCCCTCGCTGACGAACTGCATGGTCCAGGCGGCGTCGTTACGACAGCGGTAGGCCATCCCCGGCAGATTGCTCATCAACGTGGAGAGCATACGCTGGCTCTCACGCAGTGCTTCCTCGGAACGCTGACGCTCGATGGCGACGCCGGCCAGATGCGCTGCCATCTCGATGGTGTCCAGCTCGGCCCTCGAGGGGCGACGCGGATAACGATAGTACATCGCAAAGGTCCCCAGCACCTCTCCGGCGCTGGAGAAGATGGGCTGCGACCAGCAGGCCTGCAGGCCGTCGAGGAGCGCCGCGTCTCGCAGCCCCTCCCAGCGGGGATCGGTGGTGATGTCCTCCACGATGACGCGCTCCTCGTGATAGGCCGCCGTCCCACACGAGCCCGCCCGCGGCCCGATTTCCAACCCTTCAATTGAGTCCAGGTAGGCCTCCGAGAGGCTGAGCGAGGCCCCGTGATATAAGCGCCCCGTCTCCCGATTGAGCAGCAGGACCAGCCCGACCATGCCGGGCCACTGTTCCTCGATAAGACGAATTAACGTCTCCAGGATGGCCGTGAAGTCTCCGCCCCGGGCCAATAGCTCCAGGAACTGCCGTTGACCGGCCTGGATCGCCTGAGCGCGCTTATGCTCCAGCGCGTTGACCAGGATCTCCCCGACCGTTTTGAGGAGCGTCCGCGCCTCCGCGGACCAGGTCTTCCGATCGCGGACAGCGTCAAAGCCCATGAAGCCGATCACTTCGCCCCGATAGGCCATCGGCACAGCAAGAAGCGACCGGATTCTCTGGGCCTCGAACTCCCGACGCTCCGGTTCGGCCTCCGGCGGCAGCGCCGAGACGTCCGGGACGTGCAGAATATCGCCTTCCAAGATCTGGCTGTTGGACCACGCCAAACTCTCGGTCGGTACGTCCTGCAAGTAACGCTGTTGCGGAGCGATCCCGGAGGCGCACCACTCGTGGACACAGCTCATGGTCATCTTGTTGCCGGAGAAGAGGAAAAGATAGCTGCGATCGACGTTCATGAAGCGCCCCACCGTCGCCAACGCCTGCTCGATGCCAGCGTCAGTATCTTCCGGCGCCAGATTGATGAAGCGCGTGGAGGTCTCGGTGATCACGTTCTGAAAAGCGAAAAGGTTTTGCAGCTGCTGCTCGTATTCTTTGCGGGGGGTGATGTCGGTGTGGGCGCCCACAAATCGGCGGACAGTGGTGGGCCCCCAGGGCGTCTGGTGCTGTCGTCCGTCGGGCTCCCGCTGGGAGACGCCGCGCGCCAGGATCCAGCGATAGCTGCCGTCCTTATGCCGCAGACGATGCTCCAGCTCAAAGAGCTCGGTCTCCCCCACCAGGTGGGCCTGGGCCGCAGCTACCGCGCGTTCGACGTCGTCGGGATGCAGATGCTGCTCCCACACCGAGATGTCGTCGGGCAGCTCGTCCGGCGCATATCCCAACATGGATTTCCAGCGCGGCGAGAAGTAGATCTCGCCCGCCGCGATGTTCCAATCCCAAATGCCGTCCTGCGTGGCCTCCAGCACCAGACGGACCCGGGCGGAGCCAGCCTCCAGCTGCCGTTTCGCATCCAGGAGCGTCTGGGTCTGCGTGACCTCCATGGTCACGTCGCGGGAAATGACCACGAAACCGGTCACCGTCGTGCCCACGTGGATGGGAGCGCAGAAGAGATCCCAATAAAACGCCTGCCCGCCGCTCTCCAACGCCAGCGCTTCCCGGGAGAGCAGCTCACCGCTCAGCACCCGTTTGAGCAGAGGGCGCAGTCGAGACGCCGTGCCCGGCGCGAGGTCGAAAAGCAACGCGCCGCGTTCGACGTCCGCCAGCTGCGTCGACGTATGGCGAGCGATCATCGCCTTCCAGATTAGGTTACAGGTCTGCAACTGATATTCCCGGTCGAAGAAAGCGACGCCCATCGGCAGGCGATCCAGGAGCGCGGGCAAGAGCGCGAAGGTGTCGCTCGTCTCCGTCTCGGCCATCAACCGCTGCAGAGAGGCCGACTCCGCGTCCCCGGGACGCAGTTCGAAGACACAGTGCGCGTCTCCCGCGACCTGACAGGCGCTCTCGACGGCGACGACATCGTCGCGTCCGGTCACCGCTCTCACCATGCCGGTCAACGCGCCACCGGTATACGCACAGCGGGGCCTACCGCCCAGGACGTCGCCCAACGCCTGGCCCTCGAAGGTCTCGTCGACCTCGATGGTAAGCGGCACCGTCTCGGCGGCGCCCGGCACGAGGAAGCCGGGGTCGACGAGGGTGATCTCTCCCAATCCCACGGCCTCGTACGCCGCCAGGCAAACCTGAAGCGCGGCGCGGGGCTCCTCGGCGCCGCGCTTGACGGTAGCACGGGCAAACGCCTGCCCTCCCTGGATGCCTGCGTGGTGCATAACTGCGGCGGCCAGCTGCGGTCCCACGAGCCGCTCCAACTGCTGCCACATCTGCCAGAAGCTCTTGACCAGCTCCTGCAGCACCCTTGTAGATCGAGCCCAGGTTTCAGATGCGTCCGACGTCTTCATATGTTCCACGGTAACCTAACCTCTTCAATTCGATTCAATTCTCACGATCCATTGTACCGTAGCCAGAGGGAAAATCAACGCATGCACGTTGGAGGGTAGACTCTTGTCGGGAATTAGGTGAAGTCCTACATCTGTTTCTCTATGAGCGGGCTGATCCATTTTCTCGATTAGTTAGGTTTGCACTTCTCTTGGTGTGTGAGAAAATTATGGAATTTGCAATCCAAATTGTGCATAA
>CAZCPK010000329.1:0-4925 GCA_964500755.1 uncultured Anaerolineales bacterium | reverse complement strand
TTCCGTGGCCCGCAGGTAGATCTCCGTCTTGCCGGAACCGGTGACGCCCTGCAGGAGCACCGGCGGCGGGGCGTCGGTTTCCAGCAGACCGGCGACCGTCTCCCAGACCACCTGCTGATCAGGGAGCAGCGTCGGCGGTTCGGCGGGCGTGTAGATCATCTCCGCCAGGGGGTCGCGGATGCGCTCCTCGTGGCGAAAGTCGACCAACTCGCGCTGGTGCAACATCTTCAGGTGCCGGTACTTCGCGTCCGTCGCGGCGTAGACCTCACCGACCTCCACCGGTTCTCCTGCGTCGTCCAGGTAGGTCAGGATGCTGCGGTAGAGATCGAGCAGCCGGAGCCCCTGCAGCCGCTCCTCCCACGCCGCGCGCGGCGCCGCCAGCGCCGCCATCCGTACCGTCTTGGGACGGATCGGCTGGACCTTCTGCAGCGAGTCGGGCTGCATGCCCGGCGGCAGCATCAAGGCAACGCAGGCGTGCAAAGGAGCCAGGGTCTCCCTGGTCATCCACTGGGCCAACTGGAGCTGGACCGACTGTACGACCGGCTCTTGAAAGAGCACCCTCCGGAT
This sequence comes from uncultured Anaerolineales bacterium, assembly GCA_964500755.1. Lineage (GTDB taxonomy): Bacteria > Chloroflexota > Anaerolineae > B4-G1 > SLSP01 > G713. Next base: position 4,358 of record CAZCPK010000329.1, on the reverse strand, counting down.
GGAGCGCGTGTGGGGGACCGCCGGCGTCTCGGATAAGGACATCACCAGGCCCGGCAACCGCCGGTCGCGAAAGGGCACCTCAACCATAATGCCGGGCGCGACGCTCTCCAGAAGCGCCTCCGGCACCTGGTAGTCGAAGAACGGCGTCTCCTTCGAGTGAATGGGCAAGAAGATCAGGATCTGCGCGTACGTCACATTTCTCTCCTACAGCTCACCGACGCACGCACAGCACGGCTCTCCCACCGCCGTCATCGCCGGATGAGCCGCCTCCAGCAGGGGCTTCTCGGCGAACTTCCCGGTCGTCAGCGCGACCGCCACCACGCCGATGGCGAGCAGCGCGGTCAGGCCGGTCCCGATGAAGATCGTCTGGTAGCCCAGTCGGTCGGTCAGCCACCCGCCCAGCGGCAGTGAGATCAGCGGAGCCAAACCCCAGGACGCCGCCATCATCAGCGATTGGAGGGTCGACGCCCACGCCTCCGGGGCCCGCGCGTCGATGAGCCGCACGGCGCCGATGGCGTAGAGACCGAAGCCCATCCCCCGGACGAGGCCCAGGGCCAGGAGCACGTGCGGGCTCTCGGTGAGCCCGTAGCCCATGAACGAGCCGCCCATCAGCACGTAGGCCAGAATGACGAGCTTGGGCCAGCCCCACCGCCGGGCCAACGTCTCACAAGAGCGCATTGTGGGCAGCTCCGAGAGCGCCGAGATCGCCACGCTGGCGCCCACCAGCAGCTGCGTGGCGCCCAGGCTGTCGAGGTAGACGCCGTTGAAATTGACGAAGATGCTCTGCGAGAGGCCCATCAGGAACGTCGCAACGAGGAAAGCGAGCAGCCCCACGTCCTCCCAGATTTTTCCCAACGGCGGACGTTCTATGTCATTCCCCATGGCTTGCCCCTCTTCCAACAACAGCACCAAGAACGCCACGGGCACCATCGCCACGCCGGCAATCAGGAACATAGAGCCAAAGCCTATCTCGTCCCACAGCGCGCCACAGGCCGCCGAGACCAGGGCGAAGCCGACGGAGCCCCACAAGCGAAGTTTGCCAAAATCCAACCCCTGCCGGGTGGTCATGCGGGAGATGAGACAGTTGCCCAGGGGCACAACAGCGCAGTTGACGGCCGCCTGGACGATCACCAGCGGCAGCAGCGTGGGGAAGTCGTGGGGTAGATTGAAGACGAAAAGCGTGAGCGCCAGACCCAGCAAGCTGGCGAAGAGGATCTGACGACGCCAGCGGCGGCGATCGGCCAGCATGGAGAGCGCCGGGCTGACGACCAAGGTCATCACGGGGGAGATCGCCGAAAGGATCCCAATCTCGAGGCCGTTCAGCCCCAGTCGCTTAAAATAGATATTGCGGAAAGGGGAAAAAATCGCCACCGCCGCCCAGAAGCCAAAGAAAAAGAGCGCTCCACTGCGACCAGCGCCCAATCGAAGTCGTCTACGTAACTCGTTCATAACACCTCATCAGAAATCAGGGGCTACTCATTTTAATAGAATAGCTCTAGGATACCCCTTTTCTGATGAGCGACAAGGTGTGGGAAGACGGGGATATACGACGAATTAGCACGTTAGCACATTGGAACGTTCCAACGTGCTGACGTTTCACCATACGCGCTCGTAGATTCGACGCAACTGCCGGCCCGTGCGCTCCCAGGAGAAATGTCGTCGCGCCCGCGCCCGCAGCTTTTTACCCAGGATGCGGCCCACCTCCGGATTGCGCAGCAGCAGCGCCAGAGCCTGGGCCAACGCCGGGGCGTCGCCCAACGGTGCGGCGTAGACGCCGAGTTTGCCCATATACTCACGGCTCACTTGGGTGTCGTACGCGACCGTCGGCAGGCCCATCGCCATGTAGTTGAGGATCTTACCGCTCCCTTCGGTCGCGGAGACCTTGGGCGCGATCCCAATGTCACCGAGCGCCAGCCACTCCGGCGCGTGTTTGTAGCTCGTCCGTCCGGTGAAGATGACGTCCGGCGGATGCAGGCCCAACGCCGCCGCCCGCTTGCGGTACTCCTCGGCCCCCGGAAATCCCATAATCAGGAAAGTGACCGGATAGTCGCGCCGTCGCAGATAGGCGGCGGCTTCCAGCAACTGGGGAATCCCCTGATAGTCCGCCAACAGGCCCAAATAGACGACCAGCCGACGGTCCCCGGGGATGCCCAACGCCGCGCGACGTGCGGCCCGCACCTCGGGCGTCAGACAGTCGCGGCAGAAAAAGTCCAGGTTGACGCTGTCGGGCAGCGGATGGACCGCCTGAGTGCGATCGAAGACGCGCTTCAGCAGCTCTGCGCTGTGGGTGGTGCTGGTCACGATGGCATCGGGCAGCTGCACGATGCGCTGTTCCAGCCGGCGCCACCAATAATACCCCCACCCGTCCGGATCGATAAAGCCGTGATCGACCATCTCCCCCGTCAAACTGCCCTGGAAGTCGAAGATGACGGGAACGTTCAGGAGGTGACCAAGGACCGAGCCGATCAAGCCCCCCTCATGCAGATGCCCGTGGACCAGGTCCGGGCGCCAGCGCAGGATCTCCCCAAACGTCTTCCAGCCCAACAGGACGTCAAAGACGATCTTGTGACGCGAGGAGCCGACCTCGTAATCGGCCCGCCAGGGGGTGGGACGCGAGCGGACGATGTCCAGGCCGGGCCAGTCGTCGCCCTGATAGTAGGTGACGATCCGGACGTCCAGCTCCTGGATCTGCAGTGCCCGCGCCTCCTCCAGGATGCGGACGTGACAGCCGTAATCGAGGAAAAACGAGGTCGGCGCGATCATCAGGATGCGCCGCCGTGAACCCGGGGACTTCGCACCTACCGACATCGACAACCTCCGCCACGCACGGTCTTCAGGACACACCAACGCCGCGCCCTAGGCATCGTCGTCCACCGCCTGTAACGCCGCCAGCGCCGCATCGTCGCCCGGCGGCGCGTGGTGCCGGCGGACGAGCGAGACAGCGCGCGCTGCCGCGCCCGCGTCCGCGACCAGCGCCGCCCCCCACTGTGGATGCCGCCGCCGCACCACAAAGCCCCGGTGCAGACCGCGCGGCGGTCCCTCGCCCCAGCGCCGGGCCAGCTGCGGGACGTAATGCTCGCCCAGCACCACCAGCACGCGCTCCCAGAGCCTGGGGGGATGGTTGACCTTGCCGACGTCGTGCAGCAACGCCGCCGTCAGCAAATCGGGGTCGTCATGGCCCTGAGCCTCCAACGTCCGCGCGACGGTGATTCCGTGATGTTGCTCGGCCCGGGGCAGACGTCGAAAGAGCGTCTGTAGCTCAGGAGAGAGTCGCGCCCTGACGTACGGCAGATCCCTGGAGGGATCCACGGGCCGTAGCATATCTCTGAACGTCTGGAAAAATTGCGCGACCCGATAACGGATCCGCGAAAGACTCATCCAAGGAGCAGACCGAAGAGAAAACGGCTCAACGGTCGCGTCAACCACGCGATCAAATTGATGCCTACGCTGGGCAGCAGGAAGAGGACCATCATCAGCAGATAGGGCGCCATCGGCTCCAGACTTTCCAGGAAGTCCGCGACCTGCGGCGGCGCCACGCCCATTAACACCTTCGACCCGTCCAGCGGCGGGATCGGGAGCATATTGAAGACGATCAAGCCGATGTTGACGGCAATCGCCATCACCAAAATGGTTCCCAAGCGCTCGGCGGCGGCCATCTCCATGGTATTCAACAGCCCCAGGCGCAAGGGTAGCGCCAGCAGCACCGCCTGCATCAGGTTGGAGAGCGGTCCGGCCAGTGCAGTAAGCGCCATGCCGGTGCGCGGATTATCCACCCTGTGCATCAGATAGGGGTTTACCCGCGCCGCTCTCCCCCAGCCGAAGCCCGTCAGCAGGATCATCAACGTACCCAATGGATCCAGGTGCATCATGGGATTCATGGACAGCCGCCCCTGCCGTTCCGGTGTGGGATCTCCCAGCAGATGCGCCACCCACCCGTGCGCCCACTCGTGGATGGGTATCCCCAGCAATATAACCAGTATTCGTGCGAGTAAAATGTCAGGTGTCAACCCAAACATAGAAGCCCCTCACTACAGCTAACAACACAGAGATTATAACATAAGAGATAGGAAAATGTAGAGAGGCGGCGCGAGCCGGCTTGGAAGAGAATCCACACCCGGCACCTTTGACACCCTCGGCACCGTGAGGAGCTACGCAGGCTCCCTAGGTGCTGTTAATTTTGTACCCGTCCGGTCCCGGCAAGTGAGGTGCTCCGGGACTTCTCGGATAGGCTATAGCCACTTGCCCCTTCGAAAATAGTCCCGTGGTCTCTTGGCCAGGCCGCTAAACTTTCAACGGATGTAAAAGGTTGACTCTACTGAAAAAAGGTTTTTCAGTAGAGAAAGGGATACTATATGTTG
>CAZCPK010000328.1:0-4933 GCA_964500755.1 uncultured Anaerolineales bacterium | reverse complement strand
ACAGAGAAAATATGAGTGTACTTAAATAAAATTAACCAAGTACGTCTTTTTAATATTTACCTCAGTGTTCTCTGTGTCTCTCTGTGGTTCAGATGCTTCTTTCAGTAGGGTCAATGGAGTCTTCTGAAATTACAGTATAAGATACACCGTACCTGGCCAAGCCCTAATACCGTAATTTGAGCGCGCATTGCCCGGCCACAACATACAGTGTCTTATTCTGACTGGTCTCAAAGAGTCCGCAGCCGATGACTGGACTTATGGTATCACAAATCATAGTAGAGCTCAATTTCGTAGGGATGGGGACGATTACGTACGGCGCGATCCTCTTGCCGCTTTTGCGCGATCCAACGCTCGATAAGATCCTCGCTGAAGACGTCGCCCGTCAGCAGAAAGTCGTGATCCGCTTCCAGCGCGTCCATGGCCTGCGTCAAGGACGTCGGCAGCGCCTTGATCTCCGTGCGCTTCTCGGCGGGCCAGGAGAAGATGTCCTCATCGATGGGGCCGAAGCCCAGCTCCGTAGGATCGAGCTGACGCCGGATGCCGTCGATGCCTGCCATCAGTTGCGCTGCCATGGCGAGATACGGGTTAGAGGTGGCGTCGGGGGGACGGAATTCGAAGCGCGCCGTGTCCGGGCGGTTGGCGTACTTGGGAATGCGGATGGCAGCGCTGCGGTTGCCCAACGAGTAGATGGCGCTGATGGGCGCTTCGTAGCCGGGCACCAGGCGTCGATAAGAGTTGGTGCTGGGATTGGTAAAGGCCATCACCGCGCCCCCGTGCTGTAGCAAGCCACCGATGTAGTAGCGTCCAATATCACTGATGCAGCCGTACTTCTCGCCATCATAGCAGAGGTTGGTATCGCCCTTCCAGATGTACTGGTGGAAGTGCATGCCGGATCCAGCCTCACCGTAGAGCGGCTTAGGCATAAAGGTCGCGGACATGCCCAGCTCAAAAGCCGTCATGTGGGTGATGTATTTGATCAACAACGTCGCGTCGGCGGCCTTGATGAGCGGCAACAACGGCGTCTCGACCTCACACTGTCCCGGGCCACCCACTTCGTGATGATGGTACTTGACCTCCACGCCCATTTTCTCCAGACGGCAGCTGATGCGCGAGCGCAGATTATAGAGGTGGTCCTGGGGCGGGATAGCGTGGTAACCGCCGTGACGGGGAATCGTGTAGCCGCTGCCCATCTCCTGACTGTTCCAATCCGCCTCCACGGAATCCACCCGATAGGCAGCGACGTTCATACCGTTCTGATAGGAGATGCCATCAAAGACGTAGAACTCGAACTCCGGCCCCCAGCGGCTGACGTCGCCGACGTCCACCTCGCGCAGATAGGCCTCGGCGCGGGCCGCGATGTTGCGCGGATCGTAAGGAAAGACCTCGCGGGTATCGGCCTCCAACGTCGAGCAGATAAAACTCAGCGTGGGCACTTCCCAGAAAGGATCCATAAACCCCGTCGTAAGATCGGGCACCATGACCATATCACCGGCACTGACGGTCTTGAAGCCCACGCTGGAGCCATCAAAACCCACGCCGTTGGTCAGCAACTTGGGACCAAACTGGCTGACGGGCAGGGTGACGTGGTGCCATCGCCCCCAGAGATCGCAGAACTTGAGATCGATCATGGCGATCTCGTGCTCTTTGGTGTACGCGACCGCTTCTTCGAACGATTCAAACATCAAAAAACCTCCTTGTAAAAGGCATAATGTCTCTTAGTCGTCCAACCCAACGTCATCCGAAACCAGGTGGAAATGCAAAAGCGGCACGTCTTGATATGCGCCGCCATTGGTGATCAGTCGATAGCCGACCGGCTCCAAATTAAAACGCCGGACGAGGGTCGCGACCGCGTCCGGCAGATCATGCATAAAATTGGTCTGATGATGAGAGAGCTCGATGAACGAACCGACGTCCGCTTTAGGCACGATGAGAACGTGCAGCGCGTGGCTCGGACGGGGATGGGGAAAGGCAAGCAACGCCTCCGTCTCATATAAACGTTTCACCGGGATTGCAAAGCTCATGTGAGCAACACTCCAACGAATGCAGCGCCCTAGCAGACGGCTCCGAGCGAGGCGCAGTACCAACTCGCTCCGCAGCATCGACAGTATCCGCCCCAACCTCAGGGCAGGGGCATGTCCAGGAGCGCGTCGTAGGCCGGTCGCGTGGCGCCCTCCTCCCAGTAGAAGGGATCGACGACGCCCCACCAGAACTCCTCACTTTCCGGCGTCCAGAAGGGATCGGGGATGTTCCAGATGAACATCGGCCCGATCCAAGGGGACCAATGCTCTCGGGCATAGTCAATGGCGCGCACCAGATAGTCGGCCTGTTCCTCCGGGGTGACGGCGAACCAGCTGTACTCAGCATGAATCGGGTCCGTGGTCCAGCCAAACTCCAGCAGGGCGACCTGCTTGTGTGCATCACCATACGCTACCATCACCTCACGCAGATCCTCAACACGACGGAAGGTGAAGAAGCGCTGCCCGCCGTAGGCCGGCGTCTCTGCGGCTTCTTCGGGGGAGGCCTCCGGCGGCGCAGCGTACCCCGGCGCGTGGACGCCCAACAGGTCGAAGTACGGCGCCGCGCCGGCCTCGTATATGCCCACGAGAAAGTCGTCGTCGGGACGGGCCACCGGTGGACCAGAGCCGGTGGGCGCCAGGCCCGCCGTGATGACCAACGCAGCCGGGTCCGCGCGCTTGACGGCGCCGGCACAGTATCTCAACAGCGCCACGTACGCCTCCGCGTCGGGGACACGTCCGCCCCACTCTCGGGCCAGATTCGGCTCATTCCATATCTGGTAGCCCCGCACGCGCCCCTGATAACGCTCGGCAACGTCGTAACAGAACTGCTCGAAGGCGACCAGATCCACGTAGGGCTCGCTATCGTCAGCGTTGACGGCCCACGCCGGCGGCGCGTCCAGACGGAAGATGACGTCGGCCTGCCAGGCGTCCACCTCTTCCATGATCTGGTCAGGAATGTGCCACTGATAGGGCGCCTCCGGATCAGGTCGCACGTCCTGCCAAGCGAGTCGCTGCTTCACCCACGTAAAGCCCGGATCCCGCACCAGATGCCAGTCGCGCTGTGAGGCCCACCGATCCCACCAGATGTGTACGTTGAAGCCGACAGTGGGCGAATCGAACGTGTGGGGAAGTGACCAGGCGGTTGCAGTAGGGGCCGGCGTCGCGACCGACGTCGGGAGCGGCGGCGCGGTCGGCGTTTCAAGAGGGACGTTGGGGGAGGCACAGCCTCCCCCCATCACGAAAAGCAGGAACGTCAGTAACCACCGGTGGACTTTACGCATACACCTCACGGAATCTTGGGCATCTCACCCAGCGCGTCGAACGCGGGGCGCGAAATGCCCTTATCATCGATAATGCTGTAGGGCGCGTTAGGATCGGTCATGCCGATGCCGCCCTTCTGCCAGTAGTCCAGGTTCCAAAGAAAAGCCAGGCGCACGAAGCCCCACTCCCGCATCAACTCGAACGCCTGCACGTTCCACTGGGCCTGTTCCTCCAACGTGTTATCCCAGGCAAATTCGAAACCCTGCGCAACTTCGGGCCAGCCTTCGGCGGAAGCCCAACCAAACTCGGTGAGGCAGAGCGGCTTGTTGTAGCCTGCCTCCTGCGCCATTCTGTGATACCCCCAGAGGGTGCTTTTAAAAGACCAGGAATGGTGCGGATTGTCGAAAGGCCCTCGGAAACTAGCCGTGGGGTCGTCGTAGCCCTCGTCCCAGGCGACGTCGGGCGGCATGTTGATGCCGTTGTGGTGCACGCCGATGCAGTCCGCGTAGTCGAGCGCCCCGGCGGCAATCATCTCCTGCAGGTATTCAAAGTCATCTTTGGCCAGGTAGCGATTGGGGTTGTCCGGATCGGGGAAGTTGCTGGCCGGTGAGAGCGCACCGCTGATCACGATGATGTCAGAATCGCGGCTCTTGATGGCCTGATAGGACAACCGTAGCATCTCGACATAGCGCTCCGAGTTGAGACCCTCGGCCGTGTCCCACTCGCGTTTGAGGTTCTGCTCATTCCAGATCTCGATAGCGTGAACCTTGCCGGCGTAGCGTTCCACCACCTCGGCGACGAAGTCTGTGTAGAGGGAGAGGTCGGCGGGCGGCGCGGCCAGCGGAGCCTCGCCGATGTGGTCCCGGGTCCAGTGCGGGGCGTCGACGATGCTGAGCAACAACTTCAGTCCCAGCTCGTTGGCCGCGTCGACCACAGGATCGTAGAGCCCCCAATTCGGCTCGCCGCCCTCCTCAGGATAGACGTCGTTCCAGCGCAACTGCTGTTTGGCCCAAGTGAAGCCCAGATGATCCGTGACCTGGCGCATGGAATAGGTGTAGTCACCGGCTACAGGGATCACGCCCTGAAGGGCGACGCCGTAGCCGAACTCCCCCCACTCCAATGGAGGTAACGTCGATTCGGGCGTCGCGCCCTCTGGCACCGGCGTGGGCGTCGGGAGCGTGATGGTATCCTGAGACAACGTCGCCGTCGGCTGGATCGCCTCACCAGCTCCCGTCCCGTTCGTTGCGTCGTCGACCTCCCCTCCTGTGGAGGGGGACGTTGGCGATTGTCCGCTTTCAGCCACGGACCCTGAGTCATCTGGGGCTCCCAGCTGTGCAGCCCAGGAGAGCCCGCCGGACGCGCAGAAAAGGCCCAATCCCAGAACGAGAAGCCAAATAAAAGCCGCCGCCAACAAGGAACGGCCCTTTAACCCCTGGAGGGTGCGTAAAAGATTTTCCCAAAATGGACTCTGCATGGAATTCCTCCAAACTTCGGAATATTACACTCACACTAACTCAATAGGAAACGACCTGAAACGTTACCATCGACCTAAAATGCACAGATCGCGAAGGGGGCCAATTCCAACTTATGTTAATCCTCTCGGCTCTTTGGGATTTCGCCGGATGCAAAGGCAACGTTTGCCACGCGCTTCCTGT
>CAZCPK010000327.1:0-4943 GCA_964500755.1 uncultured Anaerolineales bacterium | reverse complement strand
GTTCACACGGGGTCAGACCCCTTCCGCCTGCACGAACCCCTTGAGGTAATCCACCAACTCCTGAGCCTGACCCGGCGTCGGCGCCTCGCTGAAAAGCCGCAGCACCGGCTCGGTCCCGGAGAAGCGCAGCAGCGCCCAGGCGTCGTCCTCCAGAAAGAATTTGATGCCGTCCATGTGAGAAAGGCGCAGAACGGGATAGGGCCCCAGGTGATTCAACGGCGCCGCCTCGAGTCGTTGGGGGATCGCCGCGCGCATCTCCGACGTCGCCGGAATATTCTCCTCAACGCCGTAGAGACGACCGGTGATCTCGTAGACGCGCTCACGCAACTCGGAGATCCGCTGTCCCGTGCGCGCCAGCATCTCCACGATGAGCGCCGCAGCGAAGATGCCGTCCTTGCCCAGGATGTGCCCCCGGATGGTCAAACCTCCGCTGGACTCCCCACCCAGCAGCGCGTCATTTTCGACCATGGCCGACGCCACGTGCTTGAAGCCCACCGGCACCTCGTACGCTTCCTCGCCAAAATGGTGCGCCAATCGGTCCAGCAGGTGCGTCGTCGCCAGGTTGCGAACCACGCCCCCCTGCTCCTCGCGCACGTCGTGGAGATACCAGTAAAGCAGCAGCAGGATGTCGTTGACGGTGATGTATTCACCGCGCTCGTCGACGATGGCGATGCGGTCGGCGTCGCCGTCGGTCGCCAGGCCCAGATCGTAGTCGCCGTCGCGGACATGGGTGATGAGCAAGCGCAGCGCCTCGAAGTTGGGTGCGGGCGAGCGCCCGCCGAAGAGCGGGTTGCGCCGTTCGTTGATAAAGGTCACGCGGCAGCGCGCCTCGGTCAACACGATCCCCAAGGTCAACTGCCCCACGCCGTACATGGGATCGACGATCACTCTGAGCCCGGCGTCCCGGATGGTCTGAAGATCCACCAACGATTCCACCGCGTCGACGTACTCGTTGGTGAAGTCGCGCCGCTTGACAATCCCCGCGTCCAGCGCAATATCCAGGGGGATCTTGACCACGTCATCGGTCGTCAGCCGATTGGTCTCGTCCTCCACCTGGCGGGTCTCCTGAGTCATCAGCAGCGAACCATCGCCGTGAAAGACCTTGAGTCCGTTCCAGTCCGGCGGATTGTGGCTGGCGGTGAAGCCCAGGCCAAAGGCCGCATTCTCCAACGCCGTAGCGTAGTTGATCAGCGGCGTCGGCGCGTCCTCGGGCAGCAACAGCGTGCGAATGTTGTTGCCCGCGAAGACCTCGGCGGCCGCCTCACTGGCCTGATCCGAGAGGAAACGTCGGTCGTAGCCGATGACAACGCCGCGCTCCTCCTGGCCCCGGCGCGTGATCTCGTTGGCCAACGCCTGGCAGAGCCGGCGTACGTTATGCAGCGTAAAGCCCTCACCGATCACGGCGCGCCAGCCGCCGGTGCCGAACTTCACCAGGTTCTGCTCCTCGTTGCGCCGCGGACGGAAGAGCCGCTTCTGCAGGATAAACTCGGCCTGCTCCAGATCCTCGGCGTTGTTGATCCCCTGGACCTCGTCCTCGTCGTAGATCTGATAGCTCTCGACCCGGAGACCCGAGCGAATCAGATGATGCACACAGTCAGTCAGACGGTATTCTCCGTCGATGGGAGACGGCGAAAGCTTCTCCAGCGCCGGAAAGACGGTCTCCGCGTGCACCACGTAGGCGCCCACGTTGAGCTCCCGGATCTCCCGCACTTCCGGGACGGCCTCGTCCTCCTCGATGATATCAATGATCTGCCCCTGAGCGTCGCGGATAATACGTCCGTAGGGCAGCGACCGCCCCACGACGGCGGTCAGCAAGGTCAGGTGCGCCCGGCGCAGACGGTGACGGTTGAGCAGCCCGCGAACCGAGGCGGACCGAAAGAGTGGCGTATCCCCGTAGAGAATCAACAGGTCGCCCTCAAAGCCCTCCAGCAGCGGCGCCAGCTGGAGCACGGCATGGCCGGTGCCCAGTTGCTCTCTCTGCAAAACGTACGTGTAGTCAGCGCCCAGGTGTGCTTCTACCTGGGCGTCGTGATAACCCACCACGACGTAGAGGTCCTCCGGTGGCACGACCTGCAGGGCGTTCTCCATCACGTAGTCGATAATCCGCCGCTCTCCCAATTTCTCCAGCACCAGCGGCCTGTTATTCTCGTACAGCGCGTCTCTGCCGCCCGCCAGGACGACGGCTTTTAGTTCTCTAGCCTCTTTTCGATTTTCCGCTTGCGTTTCTTCTGTCATAACTCCCTCATTTTGATAAAAGGCATCCATTCTATTCTATCCAGATCTTGAGACATCCTCAAATTCAAGCGCGCGCGACTACCCCAGCACCACGACGACGTCGTTCTCGGTACCCGACGGTTGGGACGGGATGGGGCCTTGAATACGCTCGCCGTTCAGCGTCACGGATTCGACACCTTTCTGGACGCCGTCCGGATTCTCCACCCGGATGTGATAGGTGGCGCCTCGCCACTGGCGCACGACTGCGAAGCCCGTCCACTCCGCCGGGATACAGGGATCGACGACCAACCCCTCAAAGGTGGGCTGCACGCCGAGGATGTAGCGCGTCGCGGCGGTGTAGAACCAGCCGGAGCTCCCCGTGAGCCATGGGTGGCGCGCCCGTCCGAAGGCGGTGTGATCCCGGCCCATGACGAACTGGCAGTACGAGTAAGGTTCCGCCTCCCGCACCTCGATGATGTCGTTCTGATTGTAGGGCAGGATGGCGTCGAAGAACTTCATAGCGCGGTCGCCACGCCCCAGCAGACACTCGGCGATGACGGCCCAGGGATTGGGATGCGTGAAGATCGAAGCGTTCTCCTTGATCCCCGGATAGACACGGGTGACGTAACCAATGTCATCGTTTGGCTCAGTGTAGGCGGGCCAGAGCAGGTGCAGACCGTAACGCGAGTAGAGGTATTCGTCGACCGCGTCCATGGCCTGCAGCGCACGCCCCTCCGACGCGACGCCAGAATAGACGGCCCAGCTCTGGGCGTTAAGGAAGAGCTTACCCTCCTCCGACGCCTGCGAGCCGATATTCAACCCCTTGCCCGTGATCCCGCGAATATACCACTCGCCGTCCCAGAGCTCGCGCTCACAGGCCGCCTTGACGCCCGCCGCCATCTCGGTGTAGCGCGCCACGTCGGCGTCCCGCCCCAGTTGCTCGGCGGCCTCGATGAACGCCTGCAGCGCCCAGTGGTGGAGGAAAGAGACCATGCTGCTCTCTCCATCGCCCAGGTTGAGACAGTCGTTCCAATCGGCCCGCAGCCCCTGGCAGATTCCGTGCTCGCCCACGTGCTCGGCGGAGAAGTCGAGCGCGCGCCGCAGGTGCTCGTAGACGGTCGCCTCTCCCCCGTCGGCGAAGGGAACGACCTCGCCAAAGAAGTCCAGGTCGCCCGTCTCCTTGACGAACTCGCAGATGGAGACGACCAGCCAGAGCACGTCGTCGGCGCAGACGTCCTCCAGACCGTGAATCACGTCGGCGGGATCGGGCTTGGGCACCACCGTGGGCAGCTCGACCTCGGGCAGCAGGCTCTCCTCCGGCTCGAAGATTGCCGGATCGAAGAGGTGCAGGCCGTAGCCCGCGTTGACCTGTCCGTGCAGCAGCTGGCGGATACGGTACTCAACCTTCTCCGGGTTGGTATGGACCACGCTCATCACGTCCTGAGAGGTGTCGCGATAGCCGAGGCCCGTCCGTCCGCCCACCTCGACGAAGGACGCAAAGCGCGACCAAACGACACAGGTCTCGGCCTGGTAGAGGTTCCAGGTGTTGATCATGGTATCCAGGCCCTCGTGCGGCGTGCGGCACTGCAGGACGCCGATCTTCTCGTCCCAGTAGCGTTTCAGCGCGTCAAAAGCCGCGTCGACGTTGGCGAAATCGGAGTACTTCGCGCGGATGGCGGACCCTTTCTCCTCGCGGGAACCTACGCCCAGCATAAAGACGAGTCGCACTTCTTCGCCGGGTGCCAGCGTCAGCCGCTTGTGCAGCGCGCCGCAATGATTGCCGCCCCGTTCGGTGCTGTTGCTGCAGGCCCCCCGCTCCACCGCCAGCGGATCCGTCTCCGTGCGATAGTTACCCAGGAAGCGGTCGCGCACGCAGTCGTAGCCATCGGGCTCGACGTTGGACGTGAAGTAGTGATAGGTCCAGGGCTCGTAGAAGAAGTCATACTCAATAATGCCGTCCGCGTAGCTGGATCCGGCGGCGTAGAGGCTCATCTGCAGGTTCTGATTGTCGATCTCGATGTGGTGAAAGGAGAACTCCAGGTAGGTAAAGACGCTCAGTTTGCGCGTCTGGTCGCCGTTATTCTTGATGCGCACGTCCCATAGCTCCACGTCATCTGCGATGGGGACGAAGAGCAGTTGCGACGCTGCAATATCGGCGTAGTCACAGGAAAACTTGGAATAGGAAAGCCCGTGACGGCATTCGTAGTCGGCCTCGTCGAGATCCTTGCCCACCGGCTGCCAGGAGAGCGACCAGTAGTCGCCCGTCTCGTCATCCCGCAGGTAGACGTAGTGCCCGGGCCGATCCAGCGGCACGCCGTTCTGCCGGAAGCGGGTGATGCGGTGATGCTCCGCCGACTTATAAAACGAATAGCCGCCGCCGTTGTGGGAGATGACGGTGCAGAGGTCCTTGACACCCAGGTAGTTGGTCCAGGAGACCGGCACGTCGGGACGCTCCACGACGTACTCACGCCTCTCCTTATCAAAATAACCATAACGCATACTGTAACACTCCTTGGACTGTTAGTGATTGTTTTTGAGCGATTTATGTTTGAATATGAATGAAAAAAGCGCTTTCAGTTAGCTTATATGAACAGTATACGGGATCGCGGCCTCTAGTCAAGTGCGCGACCGCCGGGCAAAACGAAGCGGTTCCAAGGCTCTCCAAGGCCTCTCCGCGCCTCCCTGCGGCGTTTGGCCACGTCGTCAACCCCCGCTTCGTTTGCCTTGCT
>CAZCPK010000326.1:0-4980 GCA_964500755.1 uncultured Anaerolineales bacterium | reverse complement strand
GGCTGGCCGAGCCCAGGTGGTCCGCGTGGAGGTAGGTGACGTCGTCGTCGCTGCGTAGGGCGATGCGCCGGCTGCCCAGGTAGTAGTATTTGGTGACCTTTCCGTCCAAAATGGAGGTCGAGACCACCTGGCTCCAGCTGCCATAATTCCCTGCTTTGTCTTGCGCCCGGACGCGGAAGGCGTAGGTGCATCCACGCTCGGCGATGAAGGTCGCGGATGTGCCGCTAGTGGATTTCCAGCCGCTCCAACTGCCACCGTCTACCCGATACTGCACCTGGTAACGACGAATCCCTGATCCACTGTCGCTGCCGTGCCAGGAGACGACGAAGGTTGGAACACGCCGTTCCGCTGCCAAACCGTTCAGCGCTGCCTGCGGCGCGACCGCATCCTGGGTGGAGGAAGTGGCAGATGAGAAAGCGGTAGGGGATGCTCCAGTCCGGCGCACGCAGTAGTAGTATTTCACGTTATGCTGTAGCCCGGTAAACGTGTACGAAGTTGACTGCAATCCCGGTGAATCCACCACGTTCTGGGTACAAGCGGCATTGGTAGCCCGACGCACTTGGTATAGATCTATGGTAATGTTGTCCTCCCGAGAAATCGCTTTCTCACCGAGACTCTGCAGGATCGGGTCATCACCTGTCCAGAAGACGGTATTTCGGTTTCCCCGTGTAAACTCAGGTTCCGAACGCATAGTGGGACCAACAATGGGGATGATAGGCACCCAGCGCGTGGGTGCAGCACGCCCGATGTCGCCCTCAGCCGTGACTAACTCGACAGTAGCGTCTTCAACTGCCTGCGCCTGTAGTTGCATGTTATGATCGACCTCAAACTCGTAGAGCTTCCCCACATAATACGTCGTCGCCTCAGGGCGCTCGGCCTTGACCAGGGCGCCGTCGCCGTCGTAGGTGTAGTGGGCGATGGGCTGACCGTCCTGGCGCACTTCTTTCAGGCGATTCTCCGCGTTATAGATCAACGTGTAGGTCGTGCCATCAATCACCCGTTGGGTCATGTTGCCGTTGGCGTCGTAACTGTAGGTGCGATCGCCGACCGCAGCGACCGCGTGCACGTGTTGCGCGTCGTAAGTATAGGCTTGTCCATTCTTGGCGGTGAGGTTGCCTACGGCATCGTAGGCATACGTCCCTTCCGCGAGCCAGTTACCGCCCGAGGCGACGTCGAAGTGAAGGGCGCCATTCCACGCCAGGATCACCGCGCCGCCGCTTAGCGGTCCGTCGATGACATCGAGTCCATCGAAGGCCCGCGTACCCTTGCCCCGATCATAGCGAACCGAGGGCGCCTCGGCCTGCAGGGTCTGCCCATCGACGACGATGCGATCCACAAAGAGGTTACGATCTCCGCCTTGAGGCGTGCCGTGATCGTTTGTGAAGGCGACGGCGATTCGATCCTGCCCGGTCAGGGGCACGTTGGCGGTGTAGTTGGCATATGAGGACGTATCAACCGTCCACTCCTCCATCAGGATCCCGTTGACCCACAGCTGCATCAGCGGCCAACCCTCGGCCGGGGAACCCTTGGCCCGCACGGTCACCGTCTTCATCGCCGTGCCCGCCGTCTCGAAGTGGGTGAGGCGGTCCCGATTGTCGTAATCATAACGCAGCGTCTCATCTCGCGAGGCGTCGTGAATCCCCCGCACGTTCCCCGCGGCGTCGTAGCCGTAGGTGAGGTCGAGCAGGCCACCGGTGTTGACCCGGTGCAGGCGCGCGCTCAGCGGGTCGTACTCGTAGTTCGTCGTGAGCGTGTTCCCCAGGTCCAACCGCTCCATCTGACCGGACGCCGTGTAAGCGACGTCGCTTACGTAGTCCCCGTACTGATCACTGTGCAAGCGAGCCGGCGCCCCCTGGACGTTGTAGTCGGTGTGGACGACCTCGCCGTCGGGATAGATGAGCGCGGTAACCGCGTCCTGGGCATTGTAGGACCAGGCGGTCACAAAGGGATCGGCCTGGCCGGAAATGGTCTTTGCTTCTTCGACCACGCGCCCCCGCGTGTCATAGCGCCAGGTTGTACTCCCCGCGGGGCCGGACATGCCGGTGCGCTGCCCGCGCCCGTACTGACCGGCGCCGGGGTCGTAGGCGTCGTAATCATAATTGACGTCCAGGGCGCCGCCGCAGTCCAATGCGCCGAGGCTACCCACGTTGGCCTGATAGCGTTTCCCCTCCAGGCGGCTGAGGGCGTCGTAACGGAAGCAAATCCCCTGTCCCCGCGCGTCGAGTTGCCGCGTCAGGTTGCCGACGGCGTCGTAAGCGTAGTGCCAGGTGCCCATATCGGGGTCCGTCATCTCGATCTTACGTCCCAGCGTATCGTACACCATGGACGTGAGATGCCCCTGGGCATCCTCCACCTCAGTTAAATTCCCCAGCGTGTCGTAGGCATAGCGGGTCGTATCGAAGTCCAGGCGTGCATATTCCTCGACCTGCATCACGCCCCTACGCACCTGCGACATGAAGCGCCAATCGTTCCAGTCTCCTTCATGTTGCTCCACTGCCACAGCCCGCATGGCCGGGTTGTCGCGCTCCCAGATGGCTGCCACGCGCTGCCCGTCACTGCTGATCTTCAGCACCGTGCGGTACCAGACGTCTTTTCGCAGTGCGAGCATCTCTCGCAAATCACTTCGCGATCCATCGTAACGATTTCTATAGAACCGTTCATTCTGTATTAGAAAGCCCCACCGGCGATAGTTGGATTGGCTCCAGCTGCCCCGGTGCAAGAAAAGCGTCGCCTGAACCGCTCCGGGCTCATACTTGAAGTCCACGACGATGCCTTGCTGCGCTCCAAGGTGATCATCTTGACGGACATAGGTTCCCCAGGAGGAGCCGTTACCGACCACCCGTAGCGCCTCAGCCTCTTCGGTGACTGTCCCATTTATGGTCCAATCACCCGGCAGTCCCTCGGCGAAGGTGTCGACCCGGACCTCCGTCGTCTCGTCGACCGCTGCCAGCTGCCCCCGTCCATCCGCGTAAGAGAGGCTGACGTGTCGCCGGCCCTCCTCGGTCAAGGTGACGTTTCCGCCGGAGATCGTCGTCGCCCGCGTGCCGTCCGCGCCCCGCGTCTGCACCGCCTGTCCCAGCGCATCGTAGAGCGTCTGGGTGCGCGGCTGACTGGTGTCCGGCGTCCGGTAGGGACTCACATTTGGATCCCACTGATAGCGCGGGACCTCGTAGGGGTGGGACGCAAACACCTTCTGGCCCAGCGCGTTGTACTGCGTATACTGAATCACGTCGTGCCCGGAGCCATCCTGGTTCCAATCGTCGGCGCGCGTCTGGGTCTGGATCAGGCGCCCTAGTCCGTCGTAAAACTTGCGCGACCACACGCTCTTCCCGGGCTGCGTGAAGTCGTCCCAGGTCGCGTCGGGGTCGAGCTTGTCCCAGGTGACGATAATCAAGGGCCGCCAGGTGGGGTGCACGATATCGCCATAGCGAATCCACCGCGCCGGCGGGCCGTCCGTCGCGTCGCCCGGTCGCCAGAGCTTCTCCAGGCGTCCAAATGCATCGTAGGCGTAGCGCGTCGCCGTCTCTGTCCCGTTGTCGTCCCAGGTGCGCCACACCTGGCCGGGGAGACCGCCGTTATGGGGCGCGCCGTTGGCATTCACGCCGTAGTATTCCACGTGACTGCACGACTGCTCGCCCGTGCCGTACGCCTTGCAGGTTTCGAGTGGATAGAGCCCACTGGCGTTATAAGTCACGTGGGTACGATGATCGGCGGCATCCCACGTATCGGTGCGGTTGCCCCATTGATCGTAGGCGTAGCGAGTGGTAACATACTCTCCCGTACTATGAATCCCCTGTAACTCCAATGTCACTTGCCCCTTGTCAATCTGACCGCTCTGCCCTGGAAGGTCAGGATTGTAAGTGTATTCATCATAATACCAAATGTGTTGGTTTTTTAGCGCCGCCCCCCCTACATTCGGTGAGATGCCCTCGTATAAATTCTCCGCCCGCTGCAAACCAATGAGCCAGCGCCCCTGATCGCGCAGGTTGAAGTAGAAGCGATGAATGCTCCTTTCATCGCCCACGTCCTGCGCCCGGGCGATGGCGACTTGATCTACGTAGATCGCACCCGAACCGGCCTTGTAAAAAAGATGAATGCGTATCTTCCCGGTCTGCGTTGCCGTGTAATCGAGCGACACCGGCGTCCAGGATGATGGATTTATGTAGGACGAATACTTGGGATTTCCGGTCGTATCGTGCAACCAGAGCCTGAATCTGGCCGTGGCGTCTTCGGTTGCCTTGACCCAGGCGCGGATGGTGTAGGTTTCGCCGGGAATCAAGCCCTCAATGTCCTGACAAGCCCCGCCGTCCGTGCCGCCGCTCAACTTGAGACTGCGCCGCCCAAAACGAGTGGCGCCCGTCGCGACGCTCGCCGGCGTCGAGGACCAGAAGAAATTCCAGTGTTCTGCGCCGAGTTCAAAGCCTCCATTCTTCAGAGGCTGCTCGTAACCGTACTGGTATTCCTGTACCGGGTTACCAAAAGTATCATAGGCATAATCGACACGTTGCGTGTTACCGTTCTCGTCGGTGACCTGGGTATCGTAAGCTACAACAAATTCGGCGTCATTAGATCCCGGCACCGGTAGAGAGTCCCAAGAGGTCTCGGTACGTTTCAGGGGGCGACCGGTTGGATCTCGCATCTCACTCCGATACTCACGGCCCCGTAGTACATCCCCACCAGAATTATGCTGGTTATGGTAGTAGTGTCTACTTTCGCCAAGCAACGTGTTATTGTAATCATATGACTTGACAAAGACGTAATCGTATCCTGCAACACGTCCTTCAGGATCATAGTAGGGGCCGTACGTGTAGACCTGCCGACTCGCATTAGAGTGCACGCCGTCACGTGTCTTCCTCTCTATGATACGATAGGAGTACTTGTCTTCCCACTGCTCCTTCCCCACCTTCTGATAAGTAAAAGTGGTGATAGGATCTACATTGTATGTATAAAAGAATTTCTCTGAATCGCCAGTATAGACTC
>CAZCPK010000325.1:0-5022 GCA_964500755.1 uncultured Anaerolineales bacterium | reverse complement strand
TTGGACACAGATTCACACGGATTCCCACAGATTGAGGCCATCCACGCGCCTTACTGGGCACTTGAGGGAAAAAATCTGTGCAATCTGTGTCGATCTGTGTCCCATAATTCAATCACCTGAACGTTTACCTCTTGTTTTCTCTGCGCCCTCTGGGGCTCTGTGGTGAGATATTTTGTTATTTCAGTGGAGTCAACTTTCGACCTCAAACCTGCCCCCCTTGCCCACTACCTCCCAGAGCTGGCGACGCGCGCGCAAGCGAGGCAGATTGGACAGCGGCGGCACCTCCCGGCTGACGAGGACGAGACGCACCTGCGGCGGCAGATAGTCCAGCATTCGCGCCACCGCCGCGTGGACGTCCGGCGACGCGATGGCCTCGTACCGCTCCAGCAGCAGCACGACGTCGTGGGAGAGCGTGAGTAAGGCGTTGAGCACGTCGACGACGCCCGCCTCCAGCGGCTGGTCGCGGTCCACGCGGCGCACCGCCGGGCAGAGCGCGCTCACCCCCTCGATCAACGTCGTCAGGAAGTGGGCGGGCGCGCTATCCGCCGCCGTCAGGACGATCCGCGCGACGGGGTGCTCCAGACCCGCTTGCCACCGACGCAGGCGCGCTTCCCACGCGGAGCCGGGCGGCGCCAGGACCAACGTCAAGCGATAGGAGCGCCCCGCGTCCAGCCGGGACCGCCAATCCGAAACCATCTCTGCACATCCACTTCAAAAAGAGAGCAGGACGACCCGCGAGGCATCGTCCTGCCCAAGTGAATCAATCTCAACCTAGAATAATCGCCGCCACGACGTAGGGCGCCAGCGCCAACAATCCCATCAGCGGATGACCGCGCCGCGCGTCGCTCTTACTGTCCCAGTTGAAGAGGTAAATCGCCAGCGCGAAGGCGATCACCCCACTGCTCAGCAGGGTCGCCACCGCGATGCCCGGCGCGATGATGCTCTCCTGTCCATAGGCCAGGGCCAGGAACGCCTGCATACTGTGCGTCGAGGGCAGCAGCGCGGAGAACGGCTGCACCGACGCCGGCAGGACGTCCAGCGGCATCATCACGCCGCCGATCAACATGGCGGGCAGGAAGATACCCTGCGAGAGCAACACCGTCGCACGGGAATCCTTCGCCACCACCCCGATAAGCGCCCCCAATCCCGCGCAGGCAAACGCCGTCTGCAGCGTCACCAGCGCGAAGTAGCCCCAATGCTCAGGCGCGATGCCGTCGAAGAGTGGCGCCCCCGTCACGGAGATAAGCGTGGAGACAATCAGCACGTGGAAGATCGTGGTCAACGCGGGCATCATCAGGATGGACGCCGCCGGAACGCCGTTGATCTTGAAACTGCGGAGGATGCTGGCTTCCCGCGATTCGACCAACGGACCCGGCAGGCCCAGCAGCGCGCTCGCCAACGTCGCGAAGACGACCATCCCCGGGATCATGGTATCGACAAACAGCGGGTTGACCTGGGTCATTACCAGGCCCATCATGGCATAAAAGGCCAGCGGGAAGATGTAGTTCATCAGCAACAGCGTTGAGTCACGCAATCCCGTCTTGAACTCAAACGCAAAATGATTCAGAAACGCCGTCATTGTACACCTCCGGTACTCGTAATCTCCAAGAAACGCTCTTCGAGCGAGGGCCGCTCGACGCGCAGGTCAATCAGTAGATCGTCGTTTTGATTCAGATAGTCGAGAATGGCCAAGACGGTAGGGCCGGGGTCCGCGCTGAAGTAGACCGTGTAGTCGTCCTTGATCGTCCGCTGATGCACCGCCGGGAAGTCACGCCCGTTGGTGTTCAGCAGCGCGCGCTCCGTACGCACCGAGACCTTGGTCAAGCCGGCCCCGGTCGCCGTCAACTCGCGGGGCGACCCCGTCGCCACGATCTCCCCCTTGAGCAAGATAGCGACGCGATCGGCCATCTTCTCGGCCTCCGCCATGTCGTGCGTCGCCAAGACGATGGTCGTGCCCTCGGCCTGCAGCTCCTCCATCAACGCGTGGAGCTCGGTGCGCGAGCCGACGTCCAGGCCCGCGGTGGGCTCATCGAGGAAGAGCACCCGGGGCCGGTGAGCGATGGCCAACGCCAGCGCCAGGCGGCGCTGCTGCCCCGTTGAGAGCTCGACGTACTTGGCGTCCCGCTTCTCCGCCAATCCCAGGCGGTCCAGCAGCGCGTAATTGGGAGCGACACCGTGATAGGCGCAGAAGAAGCGCATGGCCTCGTCCACCTGCATCTCCGCCGGCAGCCCCGAGGTCTGCAGCTGCACGCCGATGAGATTCTGCAGCTTGCGCGCCTCCCGGGTGGGGTCCACGCCCATGACCTCGAGCGCGCCACCGGTGGGCTTCCTAATACCCTCAAGGCACTCCAACGTGCTGGTCTTGCCCGCGCCGTTCGGCCCGAGCAACCCGAAGATCTCCCCATCCTCCACCGCAAACGTGATCCCTTTCACGGCGACGACGTCGCCGTAGCATTTGCGGAAGTCCTGCACTTGAATTGCTTTGTCCTTCATCACCTCACAACCTCCTTGATCTCTTTTTCGATCTCTCCCCAGTATAGGGCAGAACGCAGCCGGCGTCATCATCAAAAAGGGTGATTTGCGGGGGGGACTTGAGAGGGCGACAAAAGATCACCCGTTTGGGTGAGGTAGGGAATACCGACACAAAAAGAGCTCCGAACCGCGCTGAAGCGCGTTACTACGAGCTATCTTCGTGCCTGGATGGTGGGCGAAGCACCGGCGTCTCCACTGAAAAACGCCTTTTCAGCAGAGAGAGGGTACTATCAAAGCAAATCCAGCTCCATCGCGCGGATGGTGGCCTGAGCGCGGTTGCGGACATTTAATTTGTCGTAGATATGTTTGGCGTGAGTCTTGACGGTGTTCACGGAGATAAAGAGCACGTCGGCGATCTCCTGGTTGGTCAGGCCCTGGGCGACGAGCCGCAGCACGTCCAGCTCGCGCTCCGTCAGCGGCTCGATCAGCGGCTGCGCCGCCGGTTCGACCGTCGACGCGGAGGATACAGGCGGACGCTGCTCCTCGAAGGCCGACCGGAGGCGCGCCACGTACGCCGGCAGCACCTCGACGTCCTCCAGCAGCCTTCGCAGCGGCGGACCCGCGTCGACGAAGGTGCGCACGTAGCCCCCCGGCTCGGCCAGCTCCAGGGCGCGCGTCAGGGCACGGACGGCGGTCTCTCGCCGTTCCTGTGCTGCGAACACCAACACCTGGAGCGCCAACACCTGAATGACGCGCCCCCAGCGTTCCGCCGCCTCACTGGAGGCCAGCAGGCGCGCCAGCAGCTGCTCCGCCGCCGCGAGATTCCCCTCGGCCAACCGCACCCGCGCGAGCACCAGCGCGTCGTTCTCCTGCACGTAAGCGATCGGTACCCCGTCGTCCAGCGGACAGGTCGCGGCCCACCGGGCCGCTGCCTCGACGTCGCCACAGCGCACGTCCAGCAACGCACGCTGTGCGGCGACCGCCGGCAGCGCCCACTGGATCTCCTCCCGCTCCTCCGCGTAGGCGACCAGGGCGTCCAGCTGGGCCACCGCCCGATCCGGCGCGCCCTGGGCCAGAGCGACGTTCGCCAGCGTGACGTAACCGCTCAGCAGAATATCCCACGACGCCCACCGCTTCCCCAGCGCAAGGCCCTTCTTCAGCAGCACGGCGGCCCGTTCCAGGTCATCCCACTCGTAGAGCACCCCTGCCAGCCCGGTGTAGGCCATGCCGGCCAGCGGCGAGCGCGGCAGATCGCCTTCTAGCGATTGCAGTGCCGCTTCATACATCTGCGCCGCCGCGTGCAGTTCGCCCCGCACCACCCGCTGCTGTCCCAAATGACTGATAGCCAGGGGCAGCAGGTGCAGATTCTCGTCCTCGCGCGTGAGCACCACCGCTTCTTCAAAAGCGTCAATGGCCGCAGACGTCTCCCCGCTGTATTCGTACGCCGACGCCAGATTGAACGCCGCCACGCCGCGCAGAGAGAGGTTCTCGTTGTAGAGACCATCGACGTGAGGATCGACCAGCGCAGCGCGCGCCAGCTGCGAGAGCACCTTGACCCGCCCCAGATCGAAGGCGTTGAAGGCCAGGGTCGCGCGCAGGCAGGCGATCTCCGCCAGCGCGCCCCGCGTCTCGGCGGGCAGCGCCGCCGGATCCTTCACACCGTCGACCGACACGCCCACCAACTGCTCCACGGCCCGCACGTGGGGCTCAACGGCCTCAAACTGTCCGGTCGCCAGCAACGCCCAGGCCGCAGACATGCTGAGAAAGACGTCCTGCTCCAGCAATGCTTCCGGCAACGTGATCAACCACTTACAGAGCGTGCGTAACTCGCTACGTTCAAACATCTCGGGCGTCACTTGGGCAATCAAGGTCGCGGCGCGCTGATACTCCTTCGCCGCCAACGCATATTGAATCGCATCAGCAACGTATCCATGGTCCTCGTGCCAGGCACTGGCCCGCCGGTGTAATTCGGAGATCTCTGCGGGTGCCCGTTCCTCCGCCAGTCGAACCTCCAGGAACTCCGAAAAGAGCTGGTGGTAGCGATACCACCGGCGCCGCTGATCCAGCGGTACGATAAAGAGATTGGCCGCCTCCAGCTGGGTCAACATCGCCTGTCCGTCCTCCCGGCCGGTGACGGCGTTGCAGAGCGAGGCGCTAAAACGGTCCAGAATCCCCGTTGCCAGGAGAAAGTCCCGCACCGGCGCGTCCTGCTGCTCGAGGATCTCGTGGGCCAGGTAGTCGAAGACGTAGCGGTGGCTACCGGAGAAGGAGCGGATAAACGCGCCGACGTCCTCGACCTGTTGCATGGAGAGCGCGGCCAGCTGCAGCCCCGCCGCCCACCCTTCGGTGAGCAGCTCCAGCGCCGCCACGTCGTCGGCGTCCAGCGACAGCCCTTTCCCCTGCCGGAAGAAAGCCTGGGCCTCGGCGGCGGTGAAGCGCAGGTTGGCGGTCCGCAGTTCGACCAGCTGGCGGCGTGCGCGCAACCGCGGGAGCGACAGCGGCGGATCGACGCGGCTGGCGACGATGACGCGGAGTTGGCCCGGGCGGTTC
>CAZCPK010000324.1:0-5057 GCA_964500755.1 uncultured Anaerolineales bacterium | reverse complement strand
GACGGCGCAAGCGACGCCGTTGGACGTATCCTGGGCGGTCAGTACGGAGCCGTCGGCGGGGTGACTGCGCCCCTCCAGCCAACCGCGCGGCGCGTGACAGCGCAGGCAGTAGTCGCCCGCGTCGGGCGCGTCGGCGTTCGCTACCGCCAGCGCCGCCCAGACCAGGGGATCCCGCCCCGACTGGCTCATCATGGTGCCGCGCCAGCGATCGTAGATCGGCTCGTTGTGGCAGATGGCGCAGTCGACCGAGTCGGGGATGCCCGCCGCGAGCGTGCCGGGCTGCGTGCCCGGCAGGAAGAAGTCCGCCATCGTCGACGTGAGCACGGTGGAGGGCACGAAGAGCGCCGTCGCCAGGTCGACGTTGACCGCCGGACCGCGTGTTGTGGCATAGTTGACGAGGCTGCCGGTCACCGCGCCGGTCACGTCGACCTCGTAGGAGACGGTAATCGTCGTTCTCTCTCCCACCGCGCCCTGCCAGGTGAGGACCGGCGCATCCGCGTCGTCGACGGCACCGGCGGTGGCGGTCAGCGATCCCGTCACGTACTGCAGGCCGACGGGCACGGTGTCCGTCAGCGTGACCGTCCCCTCGACCGCACCACCGCTGTTGACCAACAGAACGTCGTAGCCGACTCGTGCGCCGGGATCGGCGCTCGTGGTCGCCGCCTGCTTGCGTGAGTCGGAGAGGTTGGGCGCCGGCGCCGGCCCGTTGACGTCGGCCAGCCGCCGGATCGATCCGCCGCGATCGACAACGTAGAGCTCGCCCGCGTTGTCCTCGCCGAAGGCGCTGACGTTGAGCGCGGTCTCCAGCTCCAACTCCGGCGCGGTGAAGCCGGTGTCGGTCTTAGCGAGGCTCCAGATCCGGCCCGTAACGTAGTCCGCGTAGAAATAGCGGCCCTGCAGCGCCGGGTAGAGGGAACCGCGATAGACGAAACCGCCGGTCACCGACCGCCCCACGTCGTGGCCGTATTCGGCGATGGGCGCCGTCAGGTCGGCGTCGTCGCAATCGTCGGTCCATTCGTAGCGATGCGTCCCCTCCATGCAGTCCCAGCCGAAGTTGACGCCGCCGGGCGTCGCCGCGTCCCGGAAGCTGATCTCCTCCCACTTGTTCTGGCCCACGTCGCCGATGTAGAGGTCGCCGGTCGCGCGGTCGAAGCTGAAGCGCCAGGGGTTGCGCAGGCCGATGGCCCAGATCTCGTCCCGGCCCGTCGCGCCGACGTAGGGATTGTCCGGCGGGATGCCATAGGGCGCGCCGCCGTCGACGTTGATGCGCAGCAGGGCGCCCAGCAGCGTCGTCGGATCCTGGGCATTCTCCCATGGATCCCCAAAACTGCCGCCGTCACCCATGCCAATGTAGAGGTAGTTCTTGCCCTGCGCGGCTTCCATCGGATTGAACATCACCTGTCCGCCGTTGTGGTTGGCACGGGGCTGATCGACTGTCAGGATGATCGAAGCGCTGTCAGAATCAGCTTGATCGGGATCAGTGGACGAGACAGAGTACCGCGCGATGACAGTCGCACCATCGCTGTCCCGAGTGTAGTTAACGTAGAAGAAACCGTTCGTAGCATAATCCGGATGGAAAGCCAATCCCAGAAGACCTTGCTCCCACGATTCGTCAGCCAGGTCGGTGACAGTTAGAAAAGGCGTGGCAAGTACACTGCCGTCCTTGATAATCTTGATGGATCCTGTCTGCTCCACCACGAAGAGGCGCTCGTCGCCCGCGTGCGTCACCTGGACGGGATGCGTGAAACCGGAGGCGATGACCTCGTCGACGGTGATCTCTACTGCATCGGCAGAGACCACGTCCGGCGTCGCCCACATCATTCCCCACGCCAGAGCAGCGCCCAGACAAAAGACAACCCCGACCGTCCACCAAAGCATCTTTCTCAAGCTTAGCATGACTTCCTCCTAATAGAGTCAACGCCATCAACCACGCAGCTCTTACCTACTGGGGACGACCGAGTACGGGAACGGCGCGGGGCTATCGCAGCGATCGCGCCGGACGGAGAAGCAACGTCGACCTCTTTCTCAGTATATCATCGATTGAACAGAATCTCGAAGAACGCTATCTCCGACGGAGATAGCGAAAGTCGCAGGCGTCCGCGCCCTCCGCCAGCGTGTCGGTGCGCCGCCATTGGATGCCGTCGGGCAGCAACGCCCCCAGCCGATTATCCATCTCACAGAAGACGTGCGTGAGTTCCGGCGTCTCGTAGACGCGTAGCATCTCCAGGACGAAACAATGCTGAACGCGCAGCACCCATGCCCGCTTCTCCCGGGTAAACGTCGCCCCGGCGTCAGCGTAGAAGAGATCCAACTGCACCCGCAGCAACTGACGCAGCAGCGCGAAGGCCAGGAAGGTAGGGAGGCGGTGCAGGGGCCGCAGCATCCGTCGCTGGCGCTCAAAGGTCAACCAGAGCAGATCAGCGGTCACCGAGAGGGCGCGCGCTTGATCGATCCCCGTCTCCCGGAGCGTCTGGTAGAGCGCCAGCGGCGGCAGGATCCGCGCATCCAGGCACCGTGCCTCCGCCCGGCTCAGATCCGGGGGGCGTTCGGCGTGCAGCCGCCGGTGCCGCGCGTGAACGCGCGCGATCAGGCGGTCAGCCTCGGACTCGCTGTAGCGGGCAGCCAGCGCCTCTCGCCATTCCCGTTCGTGAGGGAGAATCAACATCTTTATCGCTCGCTCCAGAAGGTGAACGTGCTGCCCACGCCCACGAGGTGACACGCTTCGCCCCAGGTCTCCGCGAAGTGCGCCCGGGCTCCAGCACCGGTGCAGTGCGTAGGCGCAATCTCCTGCACGCCTAGCCCCCGCAACCCAGCGTCGACGGTCGCCAGCTGCTGCGCGTCGGCGCCGCGTAGGTGCGTCCCGCCCATCACCAGCGCGGTGGACGCTTCCTCCCCCATGGCCTCCTGCGCCGCGCGCGTCATCGCGACGACGCCGGGATGGGCGCAGCCCGTGAGCACAACCCACCCGGCCTCCGTCGCCAACGCCAGCGCCTGCTCCGAGGGACGCCCGGCGACCGGCCCCGTGGTGATCACGCCCGGCAGCAGCCCCTTGGGAGCCGAGACCACCGTCACCTCGGTCCGCGCGGCGACCGCACGGCGGAACGCCGTGGAAAAAGCGTCATGCACCACCACCTGCGGCGCAGCCCTGGCGTCGAGCAAGGCCTGCAGCCCTCCGGTGTGATCGCCGTGCTCGTGAGAGAGAATCACCCACTCGATCTCCATGGGGTCCTTGTCCAGCCGCTGGAGATTGCGCAACAACATGGCGCCGTCGCCGCCGGTATCAAAGAGCAGCGTCGTCTCACCGCGCTCCACGAGACAGGCAAAGCCCCAGGCACTCTCCAGCGTGGACGTCACCGCCTCCGCCGACCGATGGTTATCGAAGACGATCGTCAAGGTCATAGGAACCTGCTCCTTCACCTCCGCAGTGGGCGGGGGAGACGTGGAGAGCGCCGTGGGCGTAGCCGCCACAGTAAGCGGCTCATGCGTCACCGTAAGGCGCGTCGGGGTCGGTGGTGAAGATGTCGGCGCCGGCGGTGTCGTCGTCGGAACTGCCTCCACGCACCCTACCGTCACCATCAAAAGACCAAATAGCAGCACGCTCCTGCGCATCCACTGGATCCCATACCGCATCAGCGCCCTCCTCCTGCACAGCCTCATCCCAACGAGTGGAGAGGGTCATGACGAAGCGGCTGCCCTCCCCGACCGTGCTCTCTGCCCAGACGTGACCGCCGTGCAGCTCCACGATGCGGCGCACGACGGATAATCCCAGCCCCAACCCGCCAAACCGGCGCGTCATGTGATCCTCGACCTGATAGAAGCGTTCGAAGACCCGAGAAAGGTCCGTATCCGGAATACCAACTCCGGTGTCGGAGACGGAGAAGGCCACCTTACCCAGGTGCTCATACAGCGTGATCTCAATAGTCCCGCCGGTCGGGGTGAATTTGGAAGCGTTATGTAAGAGATTGTTGAGCGCGGTGATAAGCGCTTCTCGGTCGACGACCGCCCGAACCGGGGGGGCGGGCAGAGCCGTACAGAGCAGCTGCTGCTTGGCGGCGACCAACGGCTGCCACTCCTCGGCGACGGTCCGAATGAGCGCTTGCAGCACCGTGGGCTCCATCTCCAGCGGACGGTGCCCGGATTCCAGATAGTTCAAGTTGGTCAACGACTCCGTGATCTCCTGGAGCCGGAGCGCGCCGCGGAGCAAGAGGCTCGCCTGCTCGCGTAACTCACCGGTAGCCTCCTGGTACAGTAGGTGCGCGTAGCCCAGGACGAGCCCCAAGGGGGTCCGCAACTCGTGGGAGGCGACGCTGATAAAGTTTGACTTGAGCTTATCGATCTTGGAGAGCCGCCGGTTGGCCTCCCGCAGATCGGCGACCAGGCGCGCGTTGTGTAGAGCCACCGCCGCCTGCCCCGCCAGGATCTGCAGGGTGTTGACGTCGATCTCGGTGAAGTGACCGCTGCGCTTATTGACGGCCTCCAGCACACCCAGCGTATGTCCGCGCATCTGCAGCGGCACCCCCAGCAGCGAACGCGTGGCAAAGTCGGTCGCGTGGTCGACGCCCGCAAAGTGCGAAAGGGTACAGTGCCGGACGTCGGGAACAATCCGCGGTTCACCGGAACGAAAGATTTCGCCGGCGATGCTCCTGTCCATGGGCACAGAAATGGGGACAAGTTCGTCGGCGTCGGCGCTGGTGGTCGCGACGAAGTGCAGCTCGCCCGTCTGTTGGTCTTTCAGGAGAATAGAGGCCGCTTCGGACCCAACCATCTCGGCCGCATTCTGGATAATCAGCGCCAGCAGAGGTTCCAACTCCAACGTCGCATTGAGCAGTCGTCCCAGCGCCACCAGACGTCGCAGGCGGGTCTGCGGGTCACTTGCCGAGGGTGCGTTCACGGGCATGGAATAGGCTCCTCAACAACCTGATAGTAAGGAAAAATGACTCTAGTGAAAAAGTCTCTGCACCACTGAGACACAGAAAACACTGAGATAAATATTGGCTCTGCTAAAAAAGCCTGTTTACCGCAGAGATCACAGAGAACGCCGAGAGAAAATTAACTCT
>CAZCPK010000323.1:252-5076 GCA_964500755.1 uncultured Anaerolineales bacterium | reverse complement strand
GACGCCAACGCCTACCGAGCCGCCCCCTTCTGAACCGACGGTGGAGCCGACAGAAGAAGAAAGCCCGGGGACAACTGAAGCATCCGCCCCGACCTCAACCACGGAAACCCCGGCCCTACTGACCTTATCCTGAAAATCTCGGTGGTCTTGTAGACCACCGAGATTTAGACGGTACGCTCCCATCCCCTAACCAAGGGCCGGCCCCTCTCTTTGAGAAAGGGCCGGCCCGCTCCACATCCACAAACTCGACTGGATTAACTCAAGGGCAGCGTCTCGTCTATCCGTTCCCGCAAGGCGGCGATCTGCCGCTCAACGCGCCGACGGCGCAGAACAATCGAGAGCGCCAACCCCAACGGAAAGAGAACGAAAACCACGTACGCGATGAGCAAGTAGCTCGGCATCTTACCCTCCTACGCCCTCTGCTCCAGCGAAAGACGCAGGGCGTCTCGTTTATCACGCGCCAGCTCCAGCGCGATGCGACGACGCAGCAGCGCAGCGTAGAGCAGGGTAAACGCCCCGATCGAGGCGAAGAGCGTCCGCAGCATCCGGGGCGTCAGCGCCATCTCTCCACCGGCCAGGATCTGCGGGTGGATGGTGCGCCACCAGCGAATCGCAAACCACGAGAGCGGCACGGTGACGAACGCCGCGATGCCGTAGACGGCGGCGAACCGCGCCCGCCGCTCCGGCTCCTCGACGGACGCCCGCAACATACCGTACGCCGCGTAAAGCAGCCACTGCACCGCCGAGATGGTCAGGCGCGGCTCCCAGGTCCAATAGGTGCCCCAGACGGGCCGGGCCCAGAGCGATCCGGTGATCAGCGTCATGGTGATAAAGATCAGGCCGACCTCCACCGAGGAGAGCGCCACGATGTCGAAGCGCCGTTGGCGTCGCACCAGGTAGCCCACGCCGGCCAGGAAGGTGACGAAAAAGCCGAAGAAGCCCACCCAGGCGGAGGCGACGTGGAAGTAGAAGATCCGCTGCACGTCGCCCATGGTGGCTTCACGCGGCGCGTAGAAAAAGACCAGCGCCAACGCGCCGAAGAACGTCAACGCCGCCAACAGATCCAAGATCCAGCCGGGCGCGCGAAAACGTCTCATCTCTACCCCTTTACGCCTCGACGACGTAGCCAAAGGTGAGCATGGCGACGGCGCCGATGATCAAATCGTAGGTGACGAGTATACGAATCCAGTTGTTCACGTCCGCCAGCGTAGCCCCCTCGAGGAGCCCTCCGGTCGCACGGACCGCCGCGATCAGCAGCGGCACGACCAACGGCAAGAGCAGAATGGGCAACATCACCTCCCGCGCCCGCGTGTTGACGGCGATGGCTGCCAACAACGTCCCCACCGCTGCGTAGCCGATGGTCCCCAGCAAGATCACCACCAGCACCCCACCCCGCAGCAGGGAGACGTCAAAGAGCACGGTGGTCAACGGCAGCATAACGACTTCAACGATCAACATCAGCAACAGATTGCCCAGCGCCTTCCCGAAGAATATGACGCTGCGTTCCACCGGCGCGATCAGAAGGCCTTCGATGCCGCCGCTCTGCTGCTCCCGCGCCAGGGAGCGGTTGAGCCCCAGTGAGCCCGCGAAGGCCACCGTCACCCAGAAGACGCCGGGCGCCGCGGCCTCCGCCATCCGTCCGCGCAGGTCAAAGGCGAAGCCAAAGATCAACAGGGACAGCAACGCGAAGACCAACATGGCGCTGAGCAGCTCCCGCGTGTGAACCTCCGCGACCAGATCCTTGCGGACGATGGCCCAGAGCTGTCGCCCGGCGTTCACGTCGCCCCCGTCACCAGCGCGCGATAGCGGCGCATAAAGGTCGCGGGATCCGCAGGCACGTCGTCGTAACGCAGCCGCCCTCGGTGCAAGACCAGCACGCGCTGCCCCTGTATGCGGTCCAGGCGCTGATGCGTCGTCAGCAGGATCGTCGTGCCCGCGTCGACCAGCGTCTCCAGGAGCGTCGCCAGCGTCTCCACCGCCAGCGGATCGAGGCCCGTGTAAGGCTCGTCCAGCAGCAGGATGCGCGGACGGTGCAGAATGGCGCGCGCCACGGCCAGCCGCTGCTGCATGCCCCGGGAGAACGTGCGCACCAGGTCCTCGCGGCGCGCGGTCAGCCCGACCTGCGCCAGCAACTCGGCAACTCGCGCGGACACCTCCGGCAAACCATACATCCGAGCATAGAAGCGGAGATTCTGCTCCGCGGTCAGATCCTCGTAGAGCAGGGTGCGGTGCGAGAGAAAGCCGAGCTGCCGCCGGATGGACGCCGCGTCCCGCGTCAGATCGACGCCGTCGACGCGCACCTCCCCGGACGTCGGGCGCGTCAGCGTCGCCAGGATACGCAGCAGCGTCGTCTTCCCGGCCCCGTTAGGTCCCACCAGCACCACGAACTCCCCCGCTTCGACCCGGAGCGAGACGTCCGCCAGCGCCACTCGAGGACCAAAGGCCTTGCGCAGCGCCCGAACCTCAATCATTGGCGTATTCATCAGCGTCTGTCAGGTCCACCTCCAGCAGATCCACCAATGCGCGCTTGAGACGCGCACGCTCCTGCTGATAGTCGGCCTCGGCGATCTCGCCCAGCGCAAACCGCTCGTCCAGCTCAGCGAGGGCCAGCACCAGGGGCCGCGCCCTCTCGGGAAGCCGCGTCGAACGTCCGGGCCGCCAGAGGCGCGCGCTGACCCAGAGCGCCATGCCGAGCGCCGCCACCCCCAGGAGGACGTTAAGCGCCCGGGATGAGCCGGGCTCCCGGGCGACACCCGCCGCCCGCGACCGCAGCTCCAGCACCAGGGGCTCCCCCGCGTCCAGGGGGCGCGTCACCGTGTAGGCGTTCACCTGCTCCTCCTGCGTATCCAGCGGCCCCATCGTTACCAGCGCGGGCCCCTCCAGCACGAGATCCTCGCCCTGCGCCATCAGGACCGTAGCTTCGACCGGTAGGGGAAAGGTACGGGTGAGCGTTCGTCCCGCCCAGTTGGGCAGCTCGTAGGAGAAGCGCACCTCGCGGACCTGGTCACCGGGGGGGACCGGGAGCGTGTCAATCACAGTACCCTCCACAAGCCGATAACGCTCGTTGAGCGTGTCAACCTCACGGAACTGAACGTTCTGCGCATCGGGTGAAAGCGGATAGCGCAGACCCGCTCCCAGGACTTCCGCGCCAGCGTTACTCAGGACGTAGTGCTCAGTCACCAGGAGACGCTCGCCAAGCGGCACCAGAAAGAGGTGCAGTTGAGCGATGGCGAGCCCCTCGGGCGCCTGGGCGCCGACGGAGAGGGGCGCGCCCAGGATCAGAACAGCGAACAGGGCGAGGAGACAACGTCGCAGCATGGACCTCACCGCAACGAATAGCCGCAGCCGGGACAGAAGCGGTGGTCGGGCGCCACCTTGCGTCCGCACTGCGGACAGAAGTTGACCTCGTCACTCGGCGTCGACGGGGGCGCAGGCTCCGCCGCCGTTGGGGGCGCCTCCCTCGACGACCGCCGGGCCTCCGCGACCCACGCCTCGATCTGCGCCTCCGCGCTCCGCCGCTCCTCCCGGAAAGGGCGCGCCAGGTAGGCGACGACGACCAGGGCGACGGCAATACCGATCAGCACAGCTCCCAACGTCATACCACGGCCTCCTTCAAGGTCCTACCAACTGGGTGAGGTCGGAGCGTAGCCGGGCTTCGGTCACCGGGCCGATGTAGACCTGCGCCACCCGTCCCCGCGCGTCGATCACGAAGGTCTCGGGCACGCCGGTGATGCCGTAGGCCGACGCGATACGCTCCCCCTGATCCAGGCCCACGGGATAGGTCAATCCAAAGCGCTCCACGGCAGCCTCCACGTTCTCGCGCGTATCCTGCGACGCCGCACCGACGAAGACGACGCCGCGTTCCCGGAACGCGGACCACGTCGCCTGCAGCGCGGGTAACTCCTCGAGGCACGGCGGGCACTGCGACGACCAGAGATTGAGCACCACCACCCGGCCCTCCAACTCCGCCAGCCGCACGACGGAACCGTCCAGCAGCGTCAGGCGGAAATCGGGGGCCTCCTCGCCGACACGCGGGCGTGGTTGCACCGGAGCGGACGTGCCCGCGCCCTGCGGCGCGATCCACATGGCCCAGACGGCGCCGAGCAACAGCGCCACCAGCACGCCGGCGATCAACAGGTGGCCCCAGCGGCGGCGCTCGAAGCGGGGGTAGAAAGCCAGCACCCCCCCCACCATAAAGACCAGGCCCCCCAACCAGAGAAAACTCGCCAGGGCGTTCACGTGAACCTGGAGGTTGACGCGCCCGCCTTCCTCCGACCAGCCGCTAAGGATGAGATAGAGGTCCTCGCGGACGCCGGGGCGCACCACCGGCACGCCAAAGGTCTGCTCGTAGTTGGTGTAGCGGTTGATGCGGGGCGCAAGCGCCCCCAGGAAGGCGTCGCCCCGCCGGACGGCGACGGAGGCCACGGTGCTGATGTAATCGGGCCCCAGCTCCTGCGTGAAGTTCTCCAGCTGCAGCGTGTAGCCGGCGACCTCGGTCGACGCGCCGGGCGTCAACGTCACCGTTCGCTCGAAGGGATACATGCGCGTGCCGATAACGCCAATTGCCATCAAGATCACGCCCACGTGGACCAGGTAGCCGCCATATTTGCGCCGCTGGCGGCGGAGCAGATGCCAGAGGGCGTTGAGCGGCGCCTCGCCCTGACGCCGCCGGCGTCGCCCCACAGCCTGGACGTATTCCAGGAGCGCCGTCGTCATGGCGACGCCAACGATGGCAAAGCCCACCAGGGAGACCGGGCGCGTGAATCCCCCCAGCGCCGCCGCTGCGGGCAACGACATCCTGCTGATCACCAACGCCAACGGCTA
>CAZCPK010000323.1:0-242 GCA_964500755.1 uncultured Anaerolineales bacterium | reverse complement strand
GCGCCGCCGCTGCGGGCACGAGCACCGCCCCGGCAATCAGCCACCCCGCCCGCGCCTTGAGGCGCCGGGCCGCGCGCGCCGACCGTCCCAGCAACGGACAGACGCCGACGAGCAGCACCAGCAACGCGAACTGCGGTCCCGTCACGCGGTCGAACCACTCCGGCCCGGCCTCAAACGCCTGGCCCATGAGCCGGGCAGTGAGCGTGGGCAACGTGCTCCCCACGAAGACCGAAGCCGTCAGG
>CAZCPK010000322.1:0-5078 GCA_964500755.1 uncultured Anaerolineales bacterium | reverse complement strand
TTGGCTCTTTGGGATTTCGCCGGATGCAAAGGCAACGTTTGTTATGCGCTTCCTGTCACAATTCGGAGCCTCCGTCTCGGGGACGGGGAACGGATGGTGAATACGTCTGGAGCAAAGAAACTTTTACGGACTTACTTAGCTTGACAAGTGATCAAGTGGACATACCATAGAGTAGTTCTGGGCTCAACTGGGAAACACAAAAAGTCGTGTTCACACCCTTTTGAGGCTACTGATCATGAATGGAGAATTTTCTTCTCGGCGCGGGGAGTGCATTCTCTGGTGGGGATCCCCTCACTCAAAATGTCATTGACTGGGAATTCAATGAGGACAATCAACGTGAACGACGACCAACAATTCTGGCTCCGCTTCCGTGGTGTGCGCGGCGGTTATCCTATGCCCGGGACGACGACGGTCAAATATGGAGGCAATACCACTTGTCTGGAGGTCCACGCCGGCCCGCATCTGATTATTATCGACGGAGGCACCGGCATTATCGGGCTGGGACGAGAGATCATGGCGACACGCGCCATGAACGACGGCCCCTTACTTCTCACACTCCTCTTGACCCACATTCACAACGATCACACCCAGGGCCTGCCGCTTTTTGGACCGGCCCTCTCGGCGAATGCACATATCAATTTCTTCGGGCCCCGACCGCCCACGGGGGAGAGTCTGGGCGAGACGTTGCAGCGCATCATGCGCCCTCCATTTTCTCCCATCGGGCAGCACGATCTGCTCAGCCGGCGGACCTTCACCCACGTCCGCCAGGGCGACGAGATAGTGCTGATGGATCCCAAGCAGCCCGCGCAACACGTCAGCGTACACGCCGCGCAAAAATCGGTACCGGAAGACGCCGTGCGGATCAAGATTCATCATAGCTACAATCATCCACAGAATGGCGTGCAGGTTTTCCGCATCCATTATCAGAGACACAGTATCGTCTTCGCTACCGACGTGGAAGGTTACATCGGTGACGATCAACGCCTGATTGCTTTTACCAGAGGTGCGGATCTCTTGATTCACGATGCGGAATATGACGAACACGAATACGCCGACGGTCTCGTTATCAAACAGGGCTGGGGACACAGCACCTGGCGCATGGCGGCACAGGTCGCCGAGGCAGCCGGTGTACAACGCCTGGCGCTCACACATCACAGCCCCCAGCACGACGACGCCTATCTTGATCGGATGGCCGAGAAGGCACAGGCGGTCTTTCCGGCTACTTTCATGGCCCGCGAGGGTGAAGTTGTCAAGATCTGCACCTAAACTCTCACCGGCTTTATTCA
The DNA here is from genome assembly GCA_964500755.1 of uncultured Anaerolineales bacterium. GTDB lineage: Bacteria > Chloroflexota > Anaerolineae > B4-G1 > SLSP01 > G713. Next base: position 3,792 of record CAZCPK010000322.1, on the reverse strand, counting down.
TCACTGCCTAGGCATAGTTCGAGGAGGTAACATGCCCCAACGAATCTATACTATTGCGATTCTTGGCGGTACCGGCAACGAAGGTCCAGGTCTGGCGCTTCGCTGGGCCGCAGCCGGTCACACCATCATCATCGGATCACGTAAGGAGACGAAAGCCCAGCGTGTTGCAGGCGAAGTCAACGCGAAACTGGGCGAAGCTCTCGTCACCGGCCTGGAAAACTCCGAAGCAGCGCGGGCTTGTGAGGTGGCCGTGCTCACCGTCCCCTACGCCGCCCAGAACGCCCTGCTGGAGACGCTCCGAGAGGAGTTACGAGGGAAGCTTTTGGTCAACGTGACCGTGGCGATGAAGCCGCCCAAGGTCGCGCGCGCTTATATTCCCCCGGAAGGCTCGGCTTGCGAACAGGCCCAGGAGCTCCTGGGCGACGATACCACCGTCGTGGCTGCATTTCAAAACGTCGGCGCCCATAACCTGGAGCCCCTGGATCATCCGGTGGATTGCGACGTGCTCGTCTGCGGCGACGACGCGGACGCGAAAGCGGTAGCGATCCAGCTGGCCGAGGAGATCGGCACGCGCGGCATCGACGCCGGCCCCCTGGTCAACGCCAAGGTGGTCGAGGGGCTGACCTCGCTCCTTATCGGCATCAACAAGCGGTACAAGGTCCCCGGCTCCGGTCTACGCATCACCGGTCTCCCCGATGACCTGTAGGGCGCGGGCCCCGTTGTCCCGCCGTTCGCAGTCGTCGACATGATAGCCGCGCCCAATATCGTGCTCCACGGCCTACCCGGCATTCCCGACGTCCAATCCGGCGATGATTTGGTCCGACTTATCCAGGAAGCGCTTGATCGCGCGGAACTGCGCCTCCGCGACGGCGACGTTCTCGTCGTGACCCAGAAGATCGTCTCCAAGGCCGAAGGACGCACCATCTTGCTGAAAGAGATCAGGCCCTCTCCCTGGGCGCGACAACTGGCGATAACGACGGGTAAAGATGCACGTCTCGTCGAGGTGATCCTCCGCGAGTCACGGAGCTTTATCCGCCAGCGGGGACCGGTGCTGATCATGGAGACGCATCACGGCTGGATCTGCGCCAACGCCGGCGTCGACCGCTCCAACGTCGGTGGTGAGGGCGAAATCGCCCTGCCGCTGCCCAAGAATCCCGATGCGTCGGCGCGTCGCCTACGCAAAGGGCTGCGGGAGACGTCCGGGGCCGACGTCGCCGTCATTGTCAGCGACACCCACGGACGTCCCTGGCGTGAGGGCACCGTCAATCTCGCTTTGGGCGTCGCCGGCATGCACCCTATCGACGATCTACGCGGTCGCCCGGACATGTTCGGCTACCCGTTGCGCGTCACCACCGTCGCCCGCGCCGACGAGCTGGCGGCCGCCGCCGGTCTCGTCACCGGACAAGCCGCCGAGGGGCTCCCGGTCGTGCTCATTCGCGGCGCCAACTATTCGCGCGGCGAGGGGCGCGCCACGGAGATGCAGCGGCCCGTGGAGAAGGATTTGTTTCGGTAAACGTTCCCACGTTCAAACGTTAGAACGTTTTCACGTTCTCACACAAAGGAGAGGCCTATGCCACAGAACGAGATTTCGAGAGTTGCACTGTATCTGCAGGACGCTCACCCTATCCGGGATGGGATGAAATACGCGCAGTACGCCGAGGAGCAGGGTTTCGAGGCCGTCTGGCAGGCGGAGAGCCGGCTGGTGCGCGACGCCATCGTACCCATGTCGGCCTACGCCGCCGTGACCGACAGGATCAAGGTGGGGTCCGGCGTCATCAACAACTGGACCCGCAATATTGGCCTGTTGGCCGCGACGTACCTCACGTTGGACGATCTGGCGCCCGACCGCATCATCTGCGGCATCGGCGCGTGGTGGGACCCTCTGGCGAAGAACGTGGGCATCGAACGCCGCAAGCCGCTCAAGGCCATGCGGGAGACCGTCGAGGTGCTCCGCCGCCTGCTCAACATGGAGGAGGTCACCTACGAGGGCGAGTTCCACCAGGTCAGGGGGATCAAACTGGACGTCGTCCATGGGCGGCAGGAGCCGCGCAACGTCGAGATCATGATCGGCGCGACCGGTCCCCAGATGCTGGCGCTCACCGGGGAGATCGCCGACGGCGTGGTGCTCAACTACTGCGTGCCGCCGGAGTACAACGACATGGCCATGGAACAACTGGAGATGGGCACCAAGCGCGCCGGACGCTCGCTCGACGACCTCGACCGCCCGCAGCTGGTCGTCTGCTCTGTCCACGAGGATCGCGCCGAGGCCATCCGCGGCGCCAAGATGCTGCTGACGCAGTACCTGGCCCAGCAGCCGCACATCGCCAAGGCCAGCGGCGTCGAGCAAGAGACCGTGAAGCAGATTCAGTCGATCCTGGGCTGGCCCGCTACCAAGGAACAGATCGAGAAGGCGATGAAATACGTGCCCGACGAGCTGGTCCTGCGCATCACGGCCACCGGCACCCCCGACGAAGCCGTCGCCAAGGTCAAGGAGTACGTCAAGCGCGGCGCCACCTGCCCCGTCCTCTATCCGCTCGGCGACCCCGAGCTGATGATTGATACCTTCGCGCCGGCGTAGCCCCGGGCCGCGCCTTCGCAGACAGAACGGCGCCGCCGTGAAAAGGGAGCTCCTCCCTCGTTCACGGCGGCGCACGCTTATCGCTGCAGATGGGGCTGCGGCAAGATCAGGCAGGTCGGCCCGCCCGTCCCCTTGAGAAACTCCGACAGATCCAGCGCGTGGACCGTGAAATCGCGTGCTTCCAGCGCCGCGCGAGTGTTGACGTTTCGCGCCTCAGCGATGACCGTGCCCGCGCCCAGCCCAATCACGTTACCGCTGACGACGTCCTCCCGCGGCGTCGCGATGACTTCGAAGCCGTCAAAGAGCGTAGGTGGGAAGATCTCCGCGCAGGCCAGCACCTGCCGCGGACCGACCAGGCTGAGCATCCCGCCGATGTGCAAGGAGGGGGGCGGTACGTCCACGACACGCACCTCGTAGCCCAATGGCTTCAGAAGCGCCGTCAACTGCGTGATACCGACGTCGTTGGTGCGCGCGGAGCGCCCCACGAAGGCGACGTCTGAAGCTAAAACCACGTCGCCGCCCTCCACCGTGCCGGGCGCGCGAATCCGTCCCAGCTCTGGAATACCCAGCGCGTTCAAGCGCCGCGCCATCCACTCAGGCTCGCCGCGGCGACTGGGCAATCCCATGCGCAGGCGTATGAAGCCTGCGGACGTCCCCAGCGCCACGTCCTGCGTGAAGACGCTATTGGGATGCCCTGTGAGTTCTGGGATGGTCACGACCTCCACACCGGCGTCGACCAACGTCCGGCACAGCGCGGCGTGCTGCGACTGCGCCTGCTGCCGGTCCGCCCGCGCTTTCAGATTGTGCTCGGCCAAATCGTCGGCCTCGAAATAAGCTCTGCCCGGCGGACAAACTAAGACACGGGTCAACATAGCATCTCCTTTATCGTCTCTCTGTATATAATGCCGGCTGTCCCCGACGGGTGAGGGTGTTGGTTGAGAAGTCTGGCTGCTCTGGAAGGTGGCATCTTCAGTCTGAATAATCCAATGGGACGGGGACGTACCTATTTGACAGCCTCAACCTATCTCTGAACTATCCCTCAAAAAATCAGAATCTCAAGCGGATTGTCCAACGCCACAGCTTCCAACTCTTTTGTGACACGGAGGCTTCTGTGACACAGGGTCACGTTCGGTCGCCGCTGCGGACTTCCGAGGAAGATTTTGGGAAGGTTCGGAAATAGGTTGACACTTTTGAATAGCAACGTACCGGTCTAT
>CAZCPK010000321.1:0-5146 GCA_964500755.1 uncultured Anaerolineales bacterium | reverse complement strand
CCACCTACCGCGAGGGCGTTTTCAAGTTCGATAGCCAGAGCGAGGACGCCTCCCGTAGCACTTTCACCGGAACGCTCGTGGGGCCGGATACGCTCTCCGGCACCTTCACGACCACCGCCTGGGGTTTCTTCAAGGACGCGCTGACGGGAGAGTGGGCGCTGTCGAGGGGGCATTAGCAACCCTACCGCTCAGCAAAAAGCCGCCTCGTCATTCGTCGAGGCGGCTTTCTGCGGTGTAACGACGCTCACGCTACAACGAGCCTTTCTTCGTTAAATCACTTGCCGGGTTTGAGCTTTTCTTCCAGGGCAATCTCGCCGCAGTACTAATTGCGCCTGATCTCGTTCACGATCTGCCCGTCGAGCAGCTGAATGGTCCGCGCCGTGCGCTCGGCGACCCGGGGGTCGTGAGTGACGGTGATAAAAGTCTGTCCTTCCTCGTTCAACCGGCGCAGCAGATCCAGAATCTCGTTGCCCGATTTGGTATCCAGGTTACCCGTGGGTTCGTCGGCGAGGACGATGGCGGGCTGATTAACCAGGGCGCGGGCCACCGCCACCCGCTGCTGCTGCCCACCGGAGAGCTCCAACGGGCGGTGATGCGCGCGGTCCGCCAGCCCAACGTGTTCCAGCAGCGTCTCGGCGCGCTTGCGGGCCTCCTGCGGACCGACGTTGGTGTAGCGCAAGGGCAACGTCACGTTTTCCAGGGCGGTCAGGTGGTTGAGTAGATGGTACTGCTGGAAAACGAAGCCGATCTTCTCCCGGCGGATGCGCGGCTGCTTGCGGTGGGGGACGGCGCCGAGGTCGACACCGTCCAGCAGGATGGTGCCCTCGGAGGGCTGGTCCATGCAGCCGATGAGGTTGAGCAGCGTGGACTTGCCGCTGCCGGAGGGGCCCATGATGGAGATGAACTCACCGGCTGCGATGGCGAGATCGACGCCCCGCAGCGCGTGCACCTCCATTATCCCCATTTGATACGTCTTGGTCAGCGCTTGTGCTTCGACGATGGGCATTATTTTTCCTCCAGGGGGATGCTGACCCGGACTGTCATGTCCCAGCGCAGCCGCGGGTCCGGCTCGTCGAGGAGGATGATGGTCGGGTAGGCGACGTCACCGGAGGAGAGTTCCTCACCGCGCAGAGCGATCTCCTTTACGCGCCCCGTCAACGTGAGGTCGTCGAAGGCGTTGAAGGTGACCTCGGCCTCGTCTCCGGGCCGGATGTGGGTCGCGCCCCATTCGTCGAGATCGGTGGTCTCCACCTGCAGAGTCTCCAGGTCCGCGATGATCAGCACCGGCGTGCCCGGCTGGATCCAGTCCCGTTCACGCGCTTTCAGAGAGACGACGGTGCTGTCGAAGGGCGCCGTGAGGGTGCAGGCGTCCAACGCATCCTGGGCCTCCCGGAGCTGTAGTCTGGCCTTCTCGACCGCCTGCTCCAACGTCGGATCGAGGCCGGCTTCCAGTTTCTCCTGCTGCAGCCGCGCGCGCGCCACGTCGTCTTGGCGGGCGGCGACCTGTTGGCTGGTGGCGGCGCGGTTGCCCCGGGCGCCGACATAGGCGGCCTGGGCGATTTTCAGATCCTGCTGGGCTTGATCGATCTTCTCCTGGTAATGGTCCTGCACACCGGGTGTCTTGAACAGGCCGGGTGTCTCGGCTGCGCGCCGATAGGCTTCCTGGGCGTCCGCTAGGGCCTTTTCCGCCCGCTCCACCTGGACGGTCGCCTCGGTGAGATCGGGATAGCTGACCCGCTGCTGGGTCAGTTGCGCTTCGGCGGTGCTCAGCTGCAGGTGCGCCTCTTCCAGCGCGTAGGCGTGATCCTCTCTGGCCTGAGCCAGACTTGTCTGGGCGGATTCTAACTCCATTTTGGCCTGGGCCAACTGGAGCTCTGCCTGGGTTGCGTCGAGCTGGGCCAGGGGTTGCCCGGCCTCGACGGCGTCGCCCTCCTCCACGAGCCATTCTACCAACTCGCCGGACGTGTCGAAGGAGAGGCCGGCGTGACGCGCCGGCACCAACCTGCCCCGCGCCCGCACCGCCGGTTGGCTGGTGACCTCCGGGGTGGGGGTCAGCGCGCCGTTTGCCTGGGCGATGTTGGAGAGCTGCCCGCTGGCAGCGCAGACGATGGCAGCCACGATGACGATTCCGATAACGATAAAGAGCATCTTCTTGGGTTTCATAAGGTTACCTCACTTATTTTAGTTGTCTTGATAGAACTGGATACTGTACGTTAGATCTCCGCAGGCAGCGCGGGGGCTCTCCGCGGTGGGATTCACTCCGCGTGTAAGGCCACCACCGGGTCCAGTTGCGCTGCACGCCGGGCCGGGAAGGAACCCGATACCATGCCTAGGATCACGCCGAAGATCATGCTTCCGAGCATCAAGCGCCAGGAGAGGTGCAGGATCTCGATGTCGGCCTGAGCGCTGACCAGGGGATTGATGATCAAGACGCCGAGGGCTGCCATCCCGATCCCGATCAATGCCCCGATGACGCCCAACCGGGCGGCGCCAAGCAGTACCTCCGCAAGGACGTCCAGATCGTCGGCGCCGACCGCTTTTTTGAGCCCGATTTCCGGGACTTTCTCGTTGACGGCGATGATCATGGTGTTGGCGATGGAGACGCCGCCCACGAAAACGGAGATAGCGAAGATGCCGCCCATGGCCGCCAGCAGAGAGCCGAAGATGGTCTGTACCTGTCCCAGAATCTCGGTGGCGGACTCAACTTTCATGCCGGGCAGTTCGCTTTGGATCCACTCGCGGAGCACTACCTCCGCCTGGGGGGACGTGGTGCGTAGGGTCAACATCCCCACCGTGTGGGGACCCACCAATCGTTCCATGGCCCGCATGGAGATATAGGCGGACTTATCGTTTCCGGCGACGTCGAAGGGGATCTTCTTCCAGACGCCGACGACTTTGAAGGGCTGTCTGTCAATGTAGAGGGTGTCTCCGATCTCCATCTGGTGCGTCTTGAGCAGGGTGGGGCCCAGGACGACCTCGTCGGTACTCTCAGGGGCGAACATACGGCCCTGCGCAATCTCGACCGCGGCAAAACGGGACAAGCCCCAGTCACCGGTGCGCGACTTGCGCGCCACGACGCCAATTTCCTTGGTCTCGCCTCCGGTATCTGGATGGTCATGAAAGGCGATAGGCATATCCTCGTTGAGTTCTCTGATCACGTCGTGGACGTCGGGGCGGTCGCGGAGAAGCCGGGCCGTCGTCTCCCCATAGGGTACGCCGCCGCGCTCAGGATAGACGACAAGCAGATTGCGCATACCGACGCTGACCTCTCGCATGTACCCGTTCAAGGCCTCGGCCAGGCTGCCCAACAAGACCAGGGTGAAAATGCCGATGGCGATGCCGGCGACGGTCAAGATGGCGCGCCCGTTCCGGCGGATCAGATAGATGAGGCGTTGGAGCCCCTTTTCGGCATAGGCGACGTTCTCGCCGCCGCGCAGAGCGACGATCGGATCTACGCGCGACGCGCGCCAAGCGGGATATAGCCCACCGATGACGCCCATGAAAACACTGAAGACGATGACACCGCCGGCCAGCCAGGGAGACAACAGGAAGAGGCGGGACCCCAGCTTGTCGATGATCCAGGAGTTGAAGAAGCTCCCGGCGACGGCGGCGCTCGACATCCCCAGGATCCCGCCGACACTGGCGATCAGGGCAGCTTCCAGGATGACCTCGCGCAGAATATGGCGGTCCTCGGCGCCCAGCGCTTTCTTAAGGCCGATCTCCTTACGGCGCTCCTGCACGCTGACGATCATGGTGTTGACGATGGTGAACGTGCCGATGAGCAGGGAGATGATGCCGCTGGCGCCTACGACCAGGGAGAAGATTAGTACCTGCTGTCGCGCCTGGTTCACCGTCTCCGTGGGGGACATGGCGTTGATCTCCGGGAACGCATCCTCGACGCGTTGCGCGACGGCTTCCGGGTCGGCGTCGCCCACCGGCACGATGCTGACCTGGCGGTAAGGAGTAGGCAGTAACGCTTCGCCGGCGGGGTAGCTGATGACGGCCGCGAGGGAATCCGTGGGCACGTCCTCCCAGATACCTACCACCTTGAAGGCGCGTTCTTTGATCATCAACGTGTCGCCAACGGATAGGCTGCGTTTTCTCGCCAGCGCCCAGGTGACGACGGTCTCCATGCGGCTGCCCGGTTGGGGCAGGCGGCCGGCGTGTAATTCTGTCCCGCTAATGGGGGGCTCGAAGGTCAGGGCCGGATCGTCGGCCCGTTGGGCGATGAACATCTCGGGGTTGATGGAAATGCGCACCGCCTGCTCTTCGTGCTTGTCAAGATCCCCGTAGATACTCTCTATCACGCCCGCCACGCCTTCAATCCGTCGGAGGCGGCGGACCGTGCTCTCTGGGAGAGGGGAGTAATCTTTCATGTAGAGCTGAATGCGTTGTAAGGCGTCATTCTCCACGCTGCGAATCTCCGATTGCAGCGCGCCGTTGATGCCACCGACGGCGGTCACGGCAAAGATGCCCACCACAATGGCCAACATCGTCAGCGCGGTGCGAATCTTGCGTCTCCAAAGATAGCGAAAAATTTCCTGCATGGACACTCTCCGATGTGATAGTTGCATATATAAGGTAGCGGGCTTCTGAACAGGTTCCCGATTGTGTGATTTCGGTGAACGAATTCTGGGAAAGCGATTCAGGCTCACCTCTCTTGCTGGTAATGTGACTGCTTCCACCTGTTGCTTGGGAATCGTGCGGCAGATGCCACCTTACAACTCTTGGCTGGGATTTTGTATGCTTCTCGCCGCCTGACTCTCATTCTAACCTTTGCGGGGCGGATTGTCCATTCTCCTGAACGGCCATTTTGCATTCAACCTGGGTAGGGTGTCGAACCTGTCCTTACGACCAGGTCGGTATAGATAGCGTGTTCCAGTGTATATACGTGTTGACACAGCCTGAAGTTGCGCGCCATCCGCACAGTCTTGTCAGAATTGGGATGTTTCGTGATTTTTGCTTTGCAAAGCGGCTCTACTAAAATAACTAAATAGCTCACCACAGAGACACAGAGGGCACAGAGAAAATAAGAGTGTGCTTAAATAGAATTAACCCAAGACGTTTATTTTGCGAATTTTTCTCACTACCTTTGGGAAGGTTCGGAAATAGGTTGACACTTTTGAATAGCAACGTACCGGTCTAT
>CAZCPK010000320.1:0-5150 GCA_964500755.1 uncultured Anaerolineales bacterium | reverse complement strand
ACTAGTTTTAGGGACACTCACTCCACTATCCGGCAAAGTCCCAGAGACCCATTTACCATCACCCGAATTCTAAATAAACGAGAAAGAATCTCTTAAACCTGATGTATCATTAGCATACCACCTATATAATTATATGTCAAGGAGATATTTTCTCTAAGTCATTAAAAACGTCGTACAGCTCATCAGATAGTATCCAAGACGATCTTAGCTGACGCCAGACATCGAGCTTCTTGAATAAATTCGGGGGCTATCCACCAGGTTCTACTTGCTGCTCTTCCCAGAAGAGCAGACGCCGCTCGGCCAACAGTACCAGCAGGTAGAGCGTCACACCCAGCGTCGCCAGGCAGAAGACGGCGGCGAAGAGCGCGGGCATGTTGAGGTTGCTGTAGGCCAGCCACATGATCCGCCCCAACCCCGCCGACGCCCCGGCCCACTCCGCCACCACCGCCCCGACCAACGAGAGCGGCGCGACGACCTTGAGCGCGGCGAAGAGGTAAGGCCACGCCGAGGGCCAGCGCGCGTAACGGAAGAGCTCCCAGCGGCTGGCGTTGAGCGAGTGAAAGAGCGCCAGCACCGGCACGTCCACCGAGGTCAGCCCGCTGTGGACGTTGATCAGCACGGGGAAGAAGGTCAACAGCGCCGTGATGATCACCTTGGGCAGCGGTCCGAAGCCGAACCAGATGACCAGCAGCGGCGCGACGGCGACCATGGGCGTCGCCTTGACCAGAATCGCCAGCGCCAGCACGCCGCGCTCCAGCCGGGTCCAGTAGGTGATGAGTACGGCGACGCCGATCCCCACGACCAGGCCTAGCGTCAGACCCGCCAGCGCCTCACCCAGCGTGACCCACGCTGCCTCGCCGTAGTGCCCCGGCGCCCGGAGCAGCGTGACGACGACACGGGAGGGCGGCGGCAGCAGATAGACCGGCACGTCGGCCCAGCGCACCGCCAGCTCCCAGGCGAGCAACGCCGCCCCCACGACACCCACCACGGAGAGCAGATCCCACGGCAGCAGCCGGACGGCGGGATCCCGCGCCCGCTCCTCGACGAAGGGCGCATCCACGCTCAGCCGCCTGGGACGCGCGCGGCGTCCGGCGCCAGTAACTCGCGCAGCGCCCGCACCTGCGCGACGATGGCGGGCGCGGTCTCGTCGCGGGGGCGCGGCGCCTGCATCTCCACGACGGCCTTAACTCGCCCGGGACGCGCGCTGAGCACGACGACGCGATCCGCCAGCCGCACGGCCTCCACGATGTTGTGCGTGACCCAGAGCACCGTGGGGCGAAAGCGCCGCCAGAGACGCAGCACCTCGTCGGTGAGCGCGGCGCGCGTCAGCGCGTCGAGGGCGGCGAAGGGCTCGTCCATCAGCCAGAGCGACGCGCCGACGGCCAACGTCCGGGCCAGGGCCACGCGCTGCTGCATCCCCCCGGAGAGCGTCCCGGGATAGGCGTCCGCGAAGTCGGGCAGCCCGACCAGCTCCACCAGGTCGCTGGGCGCCGGGGCCGCGCGCTGCTGCGCGCGGTTGACGCGCAGCGGCAGCTGCACGTTCTCCAGCACCGTGGCCCAGGGCAGCAGCGCCGGGTTCTGCGCCATCCATCCGATGGCCTTGCACGCGCGGGCAGCGGCCGGCGGCGCGCCGTCGAGACGGACCGTGCCCGTGGTCGGCGCCAGCTGGTCGGCGACGAGGCGGAGCAGCGTCGACTTGCCGCAGCCGCTGGGGCCGATGAAGCAGACGAAAGCGCCGGTCGGAATCTCCAACGTCACCGGTGCCAACGCCGGCAACGGCGCGGGCTGCTGAAAGGTCTTGCTGACGTGCTCCAGCGTCACGTGCATGAGGGGATCGCTCCTATACATACAGTCTAAATCGAAGGTCAGACATCGTCAACGTTCCAACGTTCTCACGTTCTAACGCTAAAACGTCTTTTGACTCGCGATGGAAAATTCTCGGAATACGATAGCAGGGTCATTATAATGACCGGGATCAGCAACGTCAAGGGAGGCAGGGAAATAGGCAAACGAAGCGGTTCTGCGACTTTCCAATACCCCTCAAAGACTCCCTGTGACGTTTGTCCAGGTTATCAACCCCGGCTGCGTTTGCCTTGCTCTTGTCTACGCACGTTCTGGGGTGGCGAGGGCGGTTTCGATAATCGATTTGCTTCGAAATCCCGGAAATTGCACGAGCGGCGATTGCATCTATAATCGGCTTCAAGATCGACCACCAGGTAGTACGGCATACGCAACGTCATACAAAGAAGGGTAGGACAAACGTGATGAACGGATTTATCGATAGGATTCGGAGCGCAGGTCCAGGAAAGAACACCTCCCTGCCACTGGGCCTGACAATGGGTCAGTTAATCGTGCTCGGGGTGATGGGACTTTTCACCTGCCTGCTCCTCGGCATGCTGACCCTGCTCCTGTTGAGAGACACTCAATCCACGTCACCGCTGCCCACGTTGCTGGCGACCCCCACCCCGGCGTCGGGCGCAGCGGCGGACGGACCGAGCCTGCCACCGACCTGGACGCCGAGCCCCACCTCGACGCCCATCGCCCGCAACCGGCCCTACACCTTCGTCCCGGACCGCTGTCCCTTTGAGATCCCCGAAGGCGCCCGCGTCGACTGTGGTTTCGCCGTGCTGCCCGAGCGCTATGACCAGACGTCTGACAGCGTGGTACGCCTGGCAGTCTCTACCTACCGGAGCTACAAGCAAGCTCCGGCACCACCGCTGATCTACCTGAGTGGCGGTCCGGGCGCCCCGGCGGTCGAAGGCATGATTGAGGGCTACGATGGTTTTATCGCCCCACTGCTGGGCGAGCGCGACGTCATCATCTTCGATCAACGCGGCACCGGTCTCTCCGAGCCCGCGCTGACCTGCCCCGAGTACATCTCCGCGCTCCGCACCGAGCTGAAAAAAGAGCTCTCCGAGGAGGAGCTCAACGAGCTCTACGCCGACGCCTTCGCGCGCTGCAGCGAGCGCCTGACCCGTCGCGGCGTCGATCTCGCCGCTTACACCAGCGCCGCCAACGCCACCGACGTCAAGGCGCTGGTCGAGCTGCTGGGCTACGACCAGGCCGTCCTCTACGGCGCATCCTACGGCACCCGGCTGGGCCTAACCATCCTGCGGGATCACCCGGAGATCGTCCACAGCGCCATCCTCGACGCCGTCGAGCCCATCGAGGTCAACATCTACGAGCAACAGGCCGCCGTCACCGACCGCCTGCTCAACAAGATCTTCGAGGGCTGTCGCTCCGACCCCACGTGCCGACGAGCCCATCCCAATCTGGAGGCGAAGTACGACGAGCTGGTGGTGCGCCTCAACGAAGAACCCGTCGAGCTCTGGACCAAGAGCCTGGGCAACGAAATGCACCGCGTCCAACTGGACGGCACCTGGCTGACCACCGCCGTCTTCTTCAGCTCCTACAGCTCCGAGATCATCCGGTACATCCCCCGCGTCATCGACGACACCTACCGGGGCGACTACGAGCTGCTGACGTGGATCCTGGGCGCCGCCGTGGGCACCAAGACCGACATCAGCGTAGGTATGCTGCTCTCCATCAACTGTCACGAGGAGACCTTCGCGACGACGGCCGACGCGCTCGTCGCCGCGTTCAGCCAGTACCCCCAGGTCGAGGGCTTCGCTCACCAGAGCGTCTTCGGCGGGCCAGACAACCTCTTCACCATCTGCGAATCCTGGGGGGCAGCGCCCTTCAACCCGCTGGAGATCGAGCCCGTGACGAGCGACGTGCCCGCGCTGGTCATGGTCGGCACCTACGATCCCATCACGCCGCCGGCCTACGCCGCGCAGGTCGCCGCGCAGTTGAGCAACGTCTACTTCTACGAGTTCCCGGGCCACGGACACGGCGTCGCGCTGGGCCAGAGTCCCTGCGCCGCCGAGATCATGCGTGACTTCCTGGCGGATCCCACGTCGGCGCCCGACGCCAGCTGTCTCGCGCAGGTGAACGGCCCGGACTTCGTGGAATGAGGCGTAGAAGAAGATGGGCGCTCCGATTACCCGCCGGAACTTTCTCAAGGCGCTGACGGCGCTGGGTGGGCTCGTCCTGATCCCGAGCGCCAGCTGCACGCGTCGCTGCGCTATGGAGGATCTGGACGTCGTCCCCCGCGCGGACTGGAACGCCGCCCCGCCCGACCTCACGACGTCGGTCGAGGGCGCCTACGACCCGGCAACGAATCCCGCCGGCTGGTACATCTACGACAGGCCGCTGACCGAGGCATTGAACACCCTCATCGTGCACCACTCGGCCCGCGACGTCAGCGACGGCGCGCACGAGATCCAACGGCTGCACATGGAGCTCAACGGCTTCGCCGACATCGCCTATCATTTCGTGATCGACGCCGAGGGCGTCATCTACGAAGGCCGTTCCATCATCGCACGCGGCGCTCACACCGGCGGACACAACACCGGCACCGTCGGCGTCGTGCTGCTGGGCAACTTCGAGGAGCTCGAGCCCACCGCCGCCCAGCTCGAAAGCCTCAGACAACTGGGGAGCTGTCTGCGCGACACCTACGCCCTCACCCACCTGGCGGGCCACCGCGACTTTCAACCCGGGGTGACGGTCTGCCCGGGGAGAAACCTGGCGATACACTTACCGCAACTGACCGAGGAACTGGATTTGACCTTCGGTGCCGGCGGATACGTGGGCACACCGGAGCCGACATAGCGATCTCGGGGTACTTGCTCAGAGGCGGCAATAAAGGTGGGTCTCTGGGATTTCACCGGGTGGACCAAAAACGATTGTAAATTTTTTACCACAGATGGTACGGATTTTCACTGATTTTTCATTTTCTGTGTAAATCTGTGACATCCGAGGGTAAGTTTTCAGTCTGATCCTGCGAAGTGCAAAAGAGCCATAAAAGTAACGCCTCTCCGAGCTCTCAACCGGACGAGGACTTTCACTTCACCGTCGCCCGGCAGCTGCCTCTGGGGAGCGGCTACGCCTGAGCTCTCCTTTGAAACGCACTTTGGACGCGTACGCCTGCAAATCCATAGCGTACGGAAGGCTTCTCTACCCCCTCCTATCCCTACGTCGGTTGACGAGCAACATAATGCAGTTAGAATAATAACCTCGTATTTTAACTCTGAAGGTTGGCTCTACTGAAATAACTAAATATCTCACCACAGAGACACAGAGGGCACAGA
>CAZCPK010000319.1:0-5162 GCA_964500755.1 uncultured Anaerolineales bacterium | reverse complement strand
GATCAGCTGGGGTTTGCCCTCCGCGTTGAGCAACGGGGCCTGAGCGTGAGGGATGGTCTTGACGCTGATGACGTAGCAACGTCCGCCGCCGTTGAGGAAATAACCGTAGACCGAATAGGGCATAAACGCGCCCGCCACAAACTCACCGAAGGTCTCGACAAATTGGCTCCAGTTAGTGACCAGCTGCGCTTTTCCGACAACGCTATTGGTGATGACCTCGCCGTCAATCTCGTCCTTGACTTCGGCCTTTTCGGTAAAGCCGACGAAGACGGGCATGGCGGTCCCCACCCCTTCGATGGGTTTTGCACCGCGATCTACTTCTTCTACATAGACGCCGGGAGAGAGGTATTCTGGCATAGTTGTTCCTCCTATTTACCTTATGTCCCAATCAATGGTTACAGTACAGAGTACATAATAACGATTAATATGCTTTTGTTGTCGCTACCCAATCTACAACCTCCTCTTCGGTCAACAAACCCTGGAGTTAAAAGCCTCATCACAACACACAAACTTTCACTGCCCATCAGATCACGTAGTCCTTACTGGGAACGACGAGGGGATGTCGTCGGGCCTCGCCGTCGTCCACAACTTCGATCGTGTACTCACCGGCAGGGAGATCTGATAGTATAAACGTTCCATCGGGTTGAATTGTAACGTCCAAATCTCGTTCCATAAGCTTCATCCGGAGCGCACTGAGATCGGCGGAGCTCTGAAGACGGCCATGCACGGTCCAGAGCACCCGACCGGGGCCCTCCTCGGCGCCGGTGTCAACGTTGCGAAAGACCAGGACCCGCTCCCGGACCAACGGCGTCGTAAAGGGCTGGTACGGATTCAGCGCGAAGGTGAGCGTGCAGACAATGGCGGGGCGCACCTCATTGTCCAACGCGCTCCAGAAGAACGACGTATCGCGCAATTCGTCGGACTGGGCCGCCTGCAGTTGGATCGGCGCCGGCTGATCGTGTAACACCTCCGGGAGCACGTCCTTTGGCAGGTTCGGATTGCGAAAGAGCGCCATCAACGTGCGGCTGAGCAGGCGGTGCTCGTCCTCGGGCTCGTTGGCCCACGCAGTGATGATGTAGTGGACGTCCATGCGCACCGCCTGGCGCTGCTGGACAACACTGTCGCCGTCTCCACGTTGGGGGCGCCACGGTGGCGACGGGTGGCGCAGCCTGGCGTTCTCGCGCAGGTCGTAGAGAAAGAGGTTGAGTGTCGGGCGGCTGAGCTGCGCCGACCACTGGCGATCGGGTTGATCAAACTGAATATCGATCTCCCCATTGTTGATGGGCAGTTCCCGGCTCAACAACTGCCGCAAGGCTTCGTCAAGCGCTTCAATCATCGTTCTGTACCTCTTCCTCGGCGACCTGCTCCTCCCGCCGGGTCTCCGCCGTCCGCCACCGCTCCCAGCCCAGGTAGAGCACGGGAAGTTGCGTACACGCCAGTAGGCTCAACCCCAGGACGGTGGCGATCTTGAGCGTGCGAATTCTAAAAGGTAACGTCTCGCGCACCCCGCGTAACAGGACAACCAGGTCCTCCAGATCGGTAGCGAAGTCACCCAGCTGCGGCGTCACCGCATCCAGAGCGTCCTTGACGTCCTGAAGATCCTCCCCTAGAGACGTCAGATCTTCACTGAGGACGTTGAGATTCTCGCCGGCCCGCTCCAAATCGTCCTCCAATGCCTCCAATCCGGGTGTCACCTGCCCCAGGCTGACGTCAATCTCCTCCAGACCCTGGGATACGGGCGTCTCCGGCTGATACTGAATACCCAACCCAATCTCGAAATCATCACCAAAGAGATTGGGAATTGCAAAGCTGAAGTTGGAGAGGACGTTGAGGGTACTCTCGATATCTTCCATGGTCTCGATGACACCGGGCAGTGCGCTCTGCACGCCCTGCAACGCCTGAGGCACCTCCCGGGTGATGAGCAGAGACGTCTCATCGAGCAATGGTCGCGTCTCCGTGAGCGCCTGCGAAGCGTTTACGGCAGTCACAGAGACCGTGCTTAACATCCCACTGACTTCGATCAGAATGGCCTGGGTCTGTCCGGTCGACACAGCGACCCGCTCAACGCTGAGCGTCAGCGCTTCGAGATGCCCATCCAGCCCGCTACCCAGCGCGTTGAGGACAGGGGGCAGAAAGACTAAGCCGGCGATACTAGCGACCAGCCAGAGCAGAGCGGTGATTAACCTAAGGAGTGCAAAGCTCCGTCGCATATGCACGTTGATCCTCTCCCTTTCACGGTATAGCGAACTACGCGTCTCATGTTGAGTATCTGCACTCACAGCTCTGTGTAGATGGCGTCCATCTGCTCCAACGCCTGCGCAACCGAGATCTCTCCAGAAGCCAGCGACTCCAAGACCTCTTCAAACAACGCGGGCGTGTAACTGACCAACCGCACCGCATCGACGACGGCCTCGCGCGTGATGCTCCTTTCGCTGGGCAAGGTCTGCACGTAGCGATAGTGAACCGTGCGCTGGCCCTCCGTGATCCCGAAGTGCCCCAGGACAACCTTATTGTTGAGATGCGGCAACAACGCCGCGACGTCGGACAGCGCTGACTCCGCAATGACGAAGGAGAGCTCAATAAAATACTGGAGAAGCAGCACGTACTCGACAGTCTCCTCACCTACAGGATAAAACGTCGTGACTAGCTGCCGCGGTCGGCCCTGGGCGTCGTCGTCCAGGCCGACAATCAGGGCATGATAGGGAATCTGTAACGACTTTTCCACCAGTTGGGTGGGAAAGCCCAGCTCATTCAAAACGTGCTCCAGATACCCCAGTTCCACCTGATGTCGGGCATCGATCTCGGCTTGATTCATCACACTCTCCCTCTGATTATCTTCGACTACTCAAACTCACGCTTGGCGAGCTCCTCGACGAGGATCTTAATCTGCTCGCCGGGGTTGCCGTTGGCACGATACAGTCTCTCCGGGTCACATCCGGTTGCGAGGATATATCCTTCCACACGCTCCGCCTGCGCCTTGAGCGCCTCGACCTGCCGCGTGTACTCTATGGGATTTCGCGTCTTGGGCAGCAGCTCGTTCAACTGGGTAACCATGGTCAGAATACGCACGGCCTGCCGCTTGCGCATCTGCAGCTTAGCAGCGGTGGATTTATCGGCGTTGAAGATCTTGTTGGAAATGCCCGTCGTGCCTTTGGCGCGGTTCTTGGCAGCCACGTTCCGTCCAAATTGCTTGATGGCCCGGAAGAAAGGCAAACTGAGGTCAACACCGGCAGCGGAAGCCTTGAGCGCCAGCGGGGCCGGTGCACCCGGGCCGGAGACCAACGTAGCGATGCTTCCTGCAATCTGCACCAGGTTGGTGCTGATGTGGACAGATTGTCGTACCACGCGCTTCTGGTTAATGTAGCCGAGCTCACCCACGAGCTCAACCTCGGCAAGATCCAGGGCGGCGCTCCCCTGGAAGTCCGGCATCTCCCTCGGGAGGTCAGGGACTACCGTGGCTTCTTGTCTCTGAGCCTCTTGCTCGACCTGCGTTTTCTTCTGCTTGTACGTCTTGTTCTGCTGTCGGAGCGCCTCTATCTCGGCATCCAGGCTCTTCACCTGCGCGTCCCGCTTGCTGAGCTGTTGAGCGGACTTGGCCCCACTGATCAGGTGTTGTGCCTGGGTATCCTTGTCCTCAATCTTCTTCTCGTTCTTGGCGATAAGTCGATCCAGATCGGCGAGCAGGGCATCCCGCCGGGCCCGCACCCCCTTCACCTGCTCAATTTTCTGAGGGGCGTATCCTTGTGCCGCGAAGCCGGATTTCAGCTCTCCTTCACGTTGAGACATCTTCCACCACTGGTACGCCGAGATCGCCAGGTAATAGCTCTGCATTACCGTCTTGATCGCCGAAATGGCGATATCAACCCCCACGGCAAAGGTAGAGGCCGCACTAGAAAAAGTCCCGGTCAGGGCTCCGCCCAGGGTCTCGTTAATAGCCCGCGCCGTCTTGGCAGCGCCCTTCAGCGTCGAGAGGGCGTTGAGCAAGACGCTGGAGCCCGCCTTCAGGAGCTCGTTCTTCCCGTGCTCCTGCGCGTCAAACACGATACGGATCAGGTCCACGCCGCTCTTGGTAGTTTTGACCAGACTGGCCAACGTTGAAAAGAATTCCTGAAAAGATAACGAGAAAGCACTCATCGTACCGGCCGCTTTAGCAGCAGGCGACTCTTCACCCGATTTAGTCTCGGCGATTTTGCTGGCAATCTGAGTGGCGCCGCCGGCGACGGCGAAACCCGAGGACAGATAGGAAAAGGCTGCTTCCACCTTCTCCCAGCTGCTGCTCTCGTCGCTCAACACGGTTTTCAGGGACGTCGCCATCCCCAAAATACCGGCCGTTGACCAGACGGCGCCTTCGCCGTAGCCAAGCCGTGTGAGCTCCGTCTCTTCGGGTGAGGAAATCGTGCCGCGCTCGTCTTTAGCGGTCAGCCCGCGGGCTCGATCGACGAGACGGTCGTCGGTGGTGGAGGTAGCGCGCTCCATCAACCCCATGGCCCCCCAGAAAGAGCCTCCCTCCCCGACGCCGGGGCCCGTCTGCTCCGGTTGAGCTGGCGCGCTGTCAAGGACTTTGCTGGCGCGAATGTATTCGTTGGCGCTGCCCTTGACCCGGTACCAGACGATCGCCCCTGCTTCGTCCTTGACGTGCGAACTGGCGCTGTCTTCGACCTCAACGAGATCGAACCGATTGTATTGTTTATGTTTTTTGCTGTCTTCGACTTGCTTGATCTTTTCTGCTGCTGTTCCGCTCACCGCTCTCTTGACCAACCGGGTATGCGCTTTACCCAGAACGATATTCTTCTGGGGCGCGGGGACATTCTGCACCGGAGGTTGGCGCGCTCCAAGAAAATTCCCTCGCGGCGCAGCCGCTCCCGCTACCTGACCGGCCTGCCAGGGTTGCAGCGGTCGGGGCGGCGGCGGTGGCGGTCTTTGCGGTCGGGGCGGCGATGGTTGGCGTGCTCCAAGAAAATCTCCTCGCGGTGCAGCCGCTCCCGCCACCTGACCGGCCTGCCAGGGTTGCAGCGGTCGGGGCGGCGGCGGTGGCGGTCTTTGCGGTCGGGGCGGCGATGGTTGGCGTGCTCCAAGAAAATCTCCTCGCGGTGCAGCCGCTCCCGCCACCTGACCGGCCTGCCAGGGTTGCAGCGGTCGGGGCGGCGGCGGTGGCGGTCTTT
>CAZCPK010000318.1:0-5171 GCA_964500755.1 uncultured Anaerolineales bacterium | reverse complement strand
GTGCCCTCCGCGTGCTCTGTGGTTAGATTGACCTTTTTTCAGTAGAGCCAACTTTAATAACATCAACGGATTCAGCAGATTTAACAGATTTCTCCCTAATCCGATTTGTCCGCTCAATCCGTTGATGATTTGATGGTCTAAGGGATTACTTCCGATGGAACTCCTACAGTCCGCCGCGCTCGACGGCGACCTCTTGCGTCTGCGCCAGGAGCGATTCGGCGCGGGTGGTGATCTGGCCCAGCTCGTCTAGCCAGCCCCGGGCCCGCTCCTTGTCCTCGACGGACGTGGCGTTGATGCGCACGTTAAGCGCCGCGCCCTGAATCGCCGCCATCGCCAGCCAAGCGGCGGAGGCCGCGTCGGTGACAGCGTTGGGGTTGCCCTTGCGTGTGACGACCAGCGCCAGTTCCATGGCGCGCAGCGCGTCCCGGGCGGTCGCCAGCGGCACCTCGGCCGCGTGGATCATGGCCTTCTCGGCCGCAGCCTTGCGCTCGGCCTTCTCCTTATCCGTGCCCTTGGGCAGCTTGTAGGCCGCCATGACGGCGTTGAAAGCCGCTGCGTCCTCTTCCATACGGTCGGTAAGCGCCTGGCGGAGCTCTTCAGCCTCGATGATCAGCTCGCGGACCTCGTCGCGCACGTCGGCAAAGCGCCGCCGACCCGCCGTGAGCCGTCCCACCATGGCAGCCAGGGCGGAGGCCATGGCTCCGGCCAACGCGGCCGCCGAGCCGCCGCCGGGCGTCGGCGCCTTGGAGGCCAGCGCCTCCAGGAAGCCCAACGGCGCGCCCTCGTCCATCTCCTCCAGCTGGTGCTCCAGGATCTGGTCGGGGTCGAAGATGTCGAGCTGTAGATGCCATTGCGCCGCGTCAATGAGTGCCTCCTCAGGCACCAGACCGACGAGCTCGGTGTGGGTGACGCGGGTGCCGTAGCGCGCGGCCTCGCACCGGATGGTCTCCAGCACGCGGTGCATGGGCGTCTTACGATAGTGCGTCAGGTTCATGGAGACCTGCGCCTGGCCCGCTACCAGGATACCCATGCCCTTGACGTAGCGGTAGCCGCCGCTGGAGTTGCGCACGGCGCGGGCGATCTGGTTGGCGATGCCCACGTCGTCGGTGGCGAGGTAGGCGTTGAAGGCGATGAGGTACTGGCGCGCGCCGATCACGGTCGCGCCGGCCTTACCGACCTCCGCCGGGCCGGCGTCGGGCTCGCGGTCGGGGTCCGTGCCAATCTCCTCCTTGAGCGCCTCGTACTCCCCGCGCCGGACGTCCTCGAGGTTGACACGATCGGCGCGCTGAGCAGCTTCCTCATAGAAGTAGACGGGGATGCCCAGCTCCTGGCCCACGCGCTGGCCCAGCTCGTGCGCCAGGGCGACGCACTCCTGCGTCAGCACGCCCCGGATGGGGACGAAAGGCACGACGTCGGTCGCACCCAAGCGCGGGTGCTCGCCCGCGTGCGCGTCCATGTCGATAAGCTCGGCAGCCTTGGCGATTCCTCGGAAGGCGGCCTCTTTCACCGCCGGCGGCCCGCCGACCATCGTCACGACCGAGCGGTTGTGGTCCGGGTCCGATTCCACGTCCAGGATATTGACGCCCTCAACGGCGCGCATGGCGTCGACGATGTCCGCGATCTTCTCCTGATCTCGTCCTTCACTGAAGTTCGGTACACACTCAATTAAGGGTTTCAAGTCTATCCTCCTTATCGATCATAAATACTGAGAGTTGCTAATGGCTACGATTTTCTTGTCCGCCGTCATCGGTCAATTGGTTGGATTCTGTAGCGTCGACGTCGATCACCGTCTCGCCGGAGCGCGACCAATCCTCACGCTCCTGAGGCGAGGCCTCCTCCTGGTGAAGGGCCACGCGGTACTCCTCGACGATGTGCGGGGGACAGAGATTAATGAAGAGCTGGATGCCGACCAGAAAGACGGCAATGTCGTCCATCTGTCCCAGACCCAGCATAACGTCCGGCACAAAGTCGACCCAGGAAATAACGTACGCCAACGAAAAGAAGGGCACGAATTTGGTGAGCAGCGGCACGCGCTCATCGAGCAACAACATCCAGGCCAGTCGAAACTGGCGGAAGAAGCTCTTGAACCAGCGAGTTAAAGCGTCAACATCCTCCGGTGTAGCGGGGGGACCGGATCGTTGTTTTGACATCGGTATCTCTCCTTTATGAGTTACAAGTTATAAGTTGCACGTTAGCGACTGACAAAACGTCAACAGATTGAGTGGACAGCAAGGATGGAATGCGCTCAATCCGCCGATAAGCCGTTGTGTTCAACTGATTTGACCGTATAGGTCCTGTTCTCTGTAGTTTGCGAGGGTCTCGTCACAGTCACTGTTTTGATTATAGAAGGAGAGACCGAGCGCGTCAACGGAGCAGTTGGCGGACGTACGCATGACAAAGCGCACCTCATCGCAGGCGCTCAGAAGAGGCGCCAGACGCCCAGACCAACGAGCGCGCCGACGCCGGAGCTGATGAAGTTGACCCAGTCGTTGTCGAGCCAGGGCCAGCCGCGCACCAGTTCGTTAGGCGTGCCGTCGGGATCGACCGCCTTCTCCGTCTCCTTGCAACGACCGGCGGAGTAGTAGATGGCCTGGACCGTGGCCCCGAGGAAACTGTCGCAGAGCGAGCCGGCGAGGCCGCCCACCATGCCGGTGGGCAACAGCGGGACGAGCGCCGCAAGCGAGGTATGGTTCCCCACCCCACCGTTGAGCAGGGCAAAGAACGCCGCCGCCAGGCCGATGACCAGACCGCCGAGCAGCGTCGCCAGCGTGCCCAGGCGTGAGACGCCGCCAGAGGTCCCCCGCTCAACGATAGCGCCGGTGGTGATCAGGCGCGGCGGTCGGCGGCTCAGTACGCCCAACTCCGTCGCCCAGGTGTCGGCGTTGACCGTCGCCATGGCCCCAACGTAGGCCGCCAGCAGCGCCGGATCCTGCAACCACCAGCTGACCAGCGCGATCAGCGCGCCCAGGCCGCCGTTCGCCAACGTCTGGGCCAGGTCGCGGCGCGAGCCCTTGGCGAACTTCTCCGCCAGCGCCCGCTTGACCGATTGCTTGTAATAGGAGAGCGCGCTGGAGAGTACGAAGAAGGTGATGAGTACCAGCCCCCAATCCCAGCCACCAAAGCCGAAGATCAAGGTCCCCAAGAGCACGGCGCCCCCCACTCCGGAAGGCGTCAGCGCCGCCTTGACGTAGCCCACCAGACCAATCAACAGACTGAGTCCGAACCCCAGGCCCAAACGCAAACTCAACGACATATCAACTCACCGCAGGGTGTCGACAAAGTGCAAGATAATGCCGGTGAGCAGCGGCACGGTCAGATTGTCCATCCCGGCCGGCGTGACGGCCTCGGCGAAGGTCGCCACGAGCGTGCCGAGGCCGCTCAAGGCGACGACCAGGGGCATGCCCATGGGGAGGCTGTTGGGGCTGAGCGCCGAGTTGGGCAAGAACGTGAAGGTCAAGAAGAGGGCCACGAAAGAGACCACAGCCATGGCGAGCGTCCCTTCCCAGGTCCGCTCATGCTCCAGAATGCTGTAGGGATGTTTACCCCACGTACCGCCGACGAGACTCGCCAATCCGTCTCCCCAGGTCATCACCATGATAGCGCCTGCCGCCAGCGGCACGCGGTCGACGCCGCTGTTGGGGCGCCAGAACCAGAGGAAGAGCACGGTGATGGAGAAGGCGAAGTAGACCGTCCCGGGCGCGGAGTCCACCGCGTCCATGGCCTGAAAGGAGCGCATGCGATAGAAGACGTAGTTGAGCACGACGAAGGTCGCAAAGGGAATGACGCCGTAGAGCTTGTGAGCGAAGAGGGCCAGAATCCCCCAGATCCACATGCCCGCCCCGATGTGCACGAACTTGCGCGTCACGCGCTGCGGCCACTTCAGCCACCGCCCCAGGGCCTCCACGCCAAAGAGCAGGCCAAAGGCGTAAGTGTAAGAGAGAATCAGACCGAGAATATCACCACGAGTCACGTTTGCCTCCAATAAAATAGGGGGACTATCCGATCATTGACCGTTACCAGCAAGCCTATTATAATCCAGGATACGTCAGGCTCAATCCCCTAGGTGATCTATCAGCAGATTGAGCGGATTTACAGATCTAACGACCCATCACTTTCGTGAACATATGAATAATTTTACGTAAAGCCTTCCCTTATTCTCGGTCAAAGGTTCGTAGTGAACGACGAAGCCGCGTCATAACGCCACTCCTGCTCCCAGTTCCCGTCTCGGGGACGGCTAACCGCGAACACCTTGGTCTTAGGGAGACCGCCCCCGAGATGGGGGCTCCGAGCATTTGTTAAATACTTTTTCTGGCCTACTTAGTTTTCAGATAAGGACATCGAGCGAGACTATGGCTGTCATCGACTACCTAAAAGAGCATTGGGCGCGCTTCCAGGCCATCGAGGCATTTCTGCCGCGCGACAATCCGACGTTCGGCAACCCGGATTTCGACGCGGCGCCCTGCCGCGCGCTCATCGTCCGCCTCTCGCCCTACCGCGACGTCGAACGCTCCACGCCGCACCTCTTCCTCTATCAGAGCACACGCCGCGCCGTGCCGAATGCCTACGTCGACTTCGCCTTCTTCCCACCGGAGCACGACCGCGCCCGCCTGCTGAAGGCCGAGGCGCCGCTGCTCTTCGGCGTCCAGTCGCTGCGGCCCGCGCAAGACTTCGACCTGGTGCTGATCTCCAACGCCTACACCCTGGAGTTAATCAACCTGCCCTACCTCCTGCTCCACAGCGACGTCCCGCTGATGGCGAGCGCGCGCCGCCCCGCCGACCCGCTGCTGATTCTGGGCGGCTCCAACGCCCTGGCGACCCAGGCCATCCTCGCGCCGGATGGCGACTGCGTGGTCGACGCGCTCTTTTTTGGCGAGGGCGAGGGGGAAGTCGAGGCGTTGGTGCACACGCTGTACGCGCACCGCGCACGTTCCCGAGACGAGCGGCTGGCGTGCGCAGCGGAGCGCGTGCAGGGACTCTGGCCCGCGGGGAACCTCGAGCGTCACGTCACCAAGGCCAGCTGTCCCCGCCCCGGCGCGGATGATCTTTTGGTCGACTACCCCCGGCTCAACGGCGAGGAGGCGGGCACGGCGCGACTGCAGATCAACTTCGGCTGCCCCGCCTTCTGCTCCTTCTGCTTCGAGGGCTACGATCGCAAGCCCTATCGCGAAATC